>JAJYMF010000431.1 GCA_021787175.1 Pseudomonadota bacterium
CCCCAGGACACCATGGCCGCGCATCGAGGGTGCAGGCCAGCGCGCGCTGCAGCAGCACCGCATGCGCCGCGCCCAGCGTCGCCGCATCGTTCGCGGCCAGCAGCCCGGCGCCGCGGCAGGCGGCGATCTGCGCCGGCGTCGAGGTCGCCTCCAGCAGCAGCGGATGCGTCGATGCATGCGCGAGCAGCAGGCCCTGCAGCAGGAACTCGATGTCGAGCAGCGCGCCGGCACCCTGCTTGAGATCGAGATGCGCGGCGTCGGAGCGGTCGCGTTCGGCGCGCCAGCGCGCGCGCATCGCGGCGACCTCGCCGCGCACCGTCGAGACCTCGCGCGGGCGTGCAAGCACCTCGCGGCGCACCTGCGCCAGCGCCGCCGCCAGCGCGGCATCGCCGCTCAGTGGCCGTGCGCGCAGCAGGGCCTGATGTTCCCAGGTCCAGGCGCGTTCGCGCTGGTAGGTCGCGAACGCCTCGAGGCTCAGCACCAGCAGACCCTTGCTGCCGTCCGGGCGCAGCCGCGTGTCCACCTCGTAGAGCCGGCCGGCCGGGGTCAGCACGGTCAACCAGTGCACCACACGCTGCGCCAGGCGCTGATACCAGGCCGCGCCCTCCAGCGGCCGCGCGCCGTCGCTGCCCAGCGCCGCGCGCGCGCCGTCGTAGACGAACACCAGATCGAGGTCGGAGGCGAAACCCAGCTCCTCGCCGCCGAGGCTGCCGTAACCCAGCGCGGCGAAGCCCGAGCCGCTGCCGGGCAGGCGCCCATGGCACGCGGTCAGCTCGCGCTCGGCCAGCGTCAGCACGGCGGCGGTCACCGCCTCGGCCAGCGCCGCCAGCCGGCGCGCGGTGGCGACGGCGTCGGCGCGATCGTCGCTGAAGGCCAGCCCGAGCCGGAACGCGAAGCTGGCCTTGAGCTCGTTCAGGCGCTCCAGCTCGCCTTCGGCGTCGCGCTCGTCCAGCGCCGCCAGCGCCGCGCCGATCTCGGCGGAAATCTCCGCACGCCGCAGCGGCAGCCGCTCGATGCGCGGATCGAGCACGTCATCGAGCAGCAGCGGCTGCGCGATCACGCGTTCGGCGAGGAAGGCGCTGCGCGCGAACAGGTCGGCCAGGCGCCGGCGCGCCGCCGGCGCCTCCTCGAGCAGGGCCAGATAGGCCGCGCGACGGGCGATGCTCTGCAGCAGCCGCAGCAGACGTTCGAGCGCGGCCGACGGCGCGGCGCTGGCCTGCGCAGCCTCGAGCAGCGCCGGCAGCACGCGGTCCAGTCGCGCGCGCGCCTCGACGCTCATCGCCCGCAGCGTGGCGCCGGCGGGCAGCGCGGCCAGCGCCGTACCCGCTTCGGGATCGGCAAAGCCGGCCGCCTCCAGCATCGCCGCATCCAGGCTGCCGTCCTGCGCCGCACGCCACAGCGCCGCGCCGATGCCGGCCTGCGGCGCGCGCTGCGCCGCCCCGGGCAGCAGCACCTCGGCAAACGCCTCGGCGACCGCGGCGCGGTGCGCCGCAAGCGCGTCGGCCAGCGGCGCCCAGTCGGGATAGCCCAGCGCCAGCGCCAGCCGCAGGCGATCCTGCGCCGACACGGGCACGTCGTGGGTCTGCTGGTCGCGCAGCATCTGCACGCGGTTTTCCAGCCGGCGCAGGAACAGGTAGGCCTCGCGCAGGCGGCGCGCGCGCGCCACGCCCACGCGGCCGCGGGATTCCAGCGCGGCCAGCGCGGGCAGCAGCCCCGGCACGCGCAGCGCCGGCTCGCGGCCGCCGCGGATCAACTGTTCGAGCTGCACCAGAAACTCGATCTCGCGGATGCCGCCGGGCCCGAGCTTGAGGTTCTCGGTGAGGTCCTTGCGCGCCACCTCGGCGTCGATCAGCGCCTTCATCGCGCGCAGCCCGGCGAACGCCGTGTAGTCGAAATAGCGCCGGTAGACGAACGGCCGCAGCTGCGCCAGCAGGCGCCGTCCGGCGACCAGATCGCCCGCCACCGGCCAGGCCTTGATCCAGGCATAGCGCTCCCAGTCGCGGCCGTCGCGCTGGTAGTACTGCTCCATCGCCGCGAACGACAGCGCCAGGCGGCCGGCGGCGCCGAACGGGCGCAGGCGCAGGTCCACGCGCGCCACCTGGCCGTCGGCGCTGGTGTCGGCGAGCAGGCCGACCATGCGCTGGCCCAGCCGCGCGTAGTACTCGCCGGCCTCGAGCGGTCGCGCGCCGTCGCTGACGCCGTCCTCGGCGTAGGCGAGGATCAGGTCGACGTCGGAGGAGAAATTCAGCTCGCCGCCGCCCAGCTTGCCCAGGCCCAGCACCAGCAGGCGCTGCGGCTGACCGGCCGCGGTGCGGACGACGCCGTGACGCTGCGCCAGCGTGCGTTCGGCCGCAGCCAGCGCGGCCTCGATCAGGCCGACGTACAGCGCATTGGTGGCGGCGAGGGTACCGGACAGATCGTCGAAGCCGTTGACGTCGCGAAACACCAGCCGCAGCGCTTCGGCACGACGCAGGCGCCGCAACGCGGAGCGCTGCGCCGCCTCGTCGAGGCCGGCCAGCGGCAGCGCCGCCGCGCGCGCGCCGGCATCGCCCGGAGTACGCAGCCAATCCAGCGCGGACGGGCCCAGCAGAGCCGGATCGCGGCGCCAGGCGTCCCAGGCGAAGTCGCTGGCCAGCAGCGTGCGACGCACGCGCTCGGCGACGCCGGCATCGTCGTGCAGCGGCACGCCGGCCGCACGGCAGCGGGCGACCAGATCGGCATAGCGCTCGGCGACCAGGGTCTCGAGCGCGGGCGTCAGCGATAACGACATGCCCGGATCATAGCCGGCGCAAAACCGGTCCCCCGCCCCCGACCCCGCCCGGCCAAGGCGCAGGCCGGGTTTGCAGTCCAGCCTACCGATCTGCTCACGCCTCGCGGCAGCCACGCGCGTGGTCGCGCCATGGACATTCCACATCCATGCAATCCACCGCCCGCATGCTCACGGGGTACTCGCCGGTCCGGACGTCGACGAGCCGAAGAACTCCAGCGCCAACGTGACCAGCCCCCACAGCAGCAAGCCGAAAACGAACAGGCCCAGCGGCACCGCCAGCAGCGTCCAGTGCTGCACCTTGGTGATCATGACCAGCACCAGCAGCGCATCGAACAGGAAGTGCACCAGGATGCTGGCCGGCAACCCATGACGCGTGCGCACATAAGCCAGCAGCAGGCCGAGACCCATCTGCGGCAGCACGAACAGCGGATGGATCCACCACGGGCTCAGCGCATCGGACTGGTAATTGCTGATATGCGCCAGCCCGAACACCAGTGCCGAGAACCACACCAGGCCGCGGAAATGACGCTCGATGAAGGCCGCCGTCGCGCGCCCATAGAGCGGCCACGCCAGATAGCCGACGACGAAGGCCGCGGCGAACGTCAGCAGCCGCACGGGCAACGTCGGCGCGAAGCCCAGCGTCCGCGCGGCGATCAGCAGGCCGAAGAACGGCAGCGCCATCCACAGCAGCGCCACGCCGAAGCGGCGCGCCGACAGAAAGCCGCGGAACACGCACTCCTCCATCACCGCGGCGAGCGCGATCAGCAGCAGCGCCAGCGGACTGCGCAGCAGCGGCGACTGCATCAGCAGGTTGCTCTTCGCCACGCTGAGATGCAGCGCCAGCGAGGCCGCCCCCGCGGGCAGGATCAGCAGCAGCGACGCGGCATAGCCCACGCCCAGCAGCCGCAGGCCTTCGACCGCACCCCGCTGCAGGCGTCGGGTCAGGCTCATGCCCGAGGTCGTACCGGCGACGGCTCGCGTGGGTCGCAACACGAAGTCGCGCAGCGCACCGCGCGGTACGCGGCCCTCCGTGGCGTTCATGCGTGCGCCTGCGCTGATGGCATGGCGGCCACGCTAGAGGCGACGGCATACGCGCCGCAATCAGTCATGCCTTACGGCTCGGTTACAAAGTTCCGCGTTCCGTGATGATTGAATCGGGGCAATCGTAGCCATCCGGGGTGAGAGAGGGAGCTACGACGCAGCCCCCCTCCCCCGCGGCACGGTGTTACGATGCCTCCCGCGCCCGGCGGTTTTGAACCTTCACACGCCACGCAGGGTCGCATTGTGGGCGCCCGACGCGGGGAGTGCCGTGCGCATCCGGTGTGCCGCACCGGCTTGACCCTGGCTTCACCCAAGGAGAGACGACGATGAGGAAGATCCTGCGAGGACTGCCGGCGCTGCTGGCGGCTTTGTTGCTGCTGGCGCCCGCGATCGCGGCTGCGGCGCAAACGCCGCCGAAGGACGACGTGCTGCGCGCCACCCTGCCCAACGGGCTGCGCGTGGTGATCGTTCCCGACCGGCTGGCGCCGGTGGTGACCACCGAGATCAATTACCTGGTCGGCTCGAACGAGGCGCCGGCCGGCTTTCCCGGTACCGCGCATGCGCTGGAGCACATGATGTTCCGCGGCAGTCCGGGCCTGAGCAAGGACCAGCTGTCGGCGATCGCCGCGGCGATGGGCGGCGGCTTCAACGCCGACACCACGCAGACGGTGACGCAGTACTTCTTCACCGTGCCGGCGGCGGATCTCGACGTCGCCCTGCACATCGAGTCGCTGCGCATGCGCGGCCTCGACGCCGCGCCCGCACAGTGGGCCAAGGAGCGCGGCGCGATCGAGCAGGAAGTCTCGCGCGACCTGTCCAGCCCGCAGTACGTGTTCTATTCGCAGCTGCTGGCGACGATGTTCAAGGACACGCCCTACGCGCACGACGCGCTGGGCACGCGGCCGTCGTTCGACAAGACCACCGCGGCGATGCTCAAGCAGTTCCACCGAACCTGGTACGTGCCCAACAACGCGATCCTGGTGATCGCCGGGGACGTCGATCCGGCTGCGGCGCTGGCGCGGGTCAGGGCGCTGTTCGGCGACATCCCGAGCCGGCCGCTGCCGGCGCGCCCGGCGGTGGATCTGCAACCGGTGCCGGCGCAGACGCTGAAGCTGCCCACCGACCTGCCCGTGGGTCTGGTCGCGGTGTCCTATCGCATGCCCGGCATGACCGCCAGGGATTACGCCGCCAGCCTGATCCTGTCCGACGTGCTGGGCAGCCAGCGCGGCAGCCTGTACGCGCTGGTGCCGCAGGGCAAGGCGCT
>JAJYMF010000227.1 GCA_021787175.1 Pseudomonadota bacterium
TCGGTCATCCACGCCGGCTCGCCCTTACGCGCCGAGATCGCGCGGATCACGTCCTCGTCGAGGCCCGGCGGCAGGCTGTCGGTCTCGATGTCGGTGACGAAGCCGGCGCTGTAGCGGCGCTCGAGCGCCGCGCTCAGCGCATCCGGGTTCGCCGCGACCGGTTCGGCGCGCAGGGCTTCGCGGTTCATCGCAGATCCTCCGCCAGCACCACGCGCACCGGCACGACGCGGCCGCGCGGTGCGACCGCGGGCCGCTGCAAATCGGCCAGGGTGATGCCGCGCAGCGCTGCCGCGACGATGTCGCTGATGCGCAGCCAGTTGCCGCGCACGCTGCAGTGACGTTCGCGCTCGCAGGTGCTGCCGACGCTGCAGTCGGTCATGCCCAGCGGCCCTTCCACCGCCTCGACGATCGCGGCGATGCTGATCGCCGGTGCGGCACGCGCCAGCCGGTAGCCGCCGCTGGCGCCGCGGAAGGATTCGACCAGCCCCGCCTGGGTCAGCCGCTTGAGCAGCTTGCTGACCGTGGGCAGTTCCAGGCGCGCCGCCTCGGCCACCTGCGCGGCGCTGAGCACCGTGCCGGCCTGTGCGGCAAGGCAGGTCATCACGCCGGTGGCGTAATCGGTGAGGCGGCTGACGCGCAGCATGGCAGGAGCCCGTTCAATCAGTACCGGAATGGTACTGATTGAGGAACCCTTGGACAAGAGCCGGTCGCGAGCGCGCCCGCGCGTCCATCGGCAGAAGCGGGGGCGCTACCGAAACGTCGCATCGGCTCCTGATCAGTTTGCAAAACCGCGCATCCTGCCGCGGTTTGCAAGCAAACGGGCACGGCAAAGCCGTGCCACCTTTGTCGCGACAAGCACTTGCGTGCTCGTCGCGGCGGCACTTGGACAGCGACGCTTCCGCTTTGCTGTCCAAGTCCGGCCTGCGCCATCCCTGGCTGCGGCGCGCAGCGGGCCGCGGCGGTGCCGCGGCTGATCCACTGCGCCCTTGTGCCGGGGCGGTTTTTCAAACCGCCCTCCTGGCAGAACGCCCCATTGCGTCCGCTGTCTGCCGCAGCGACCGAACTTCATTACGACACTGTATAAAACAGGCGTGCAGGACCACGGGATTATTGGCCTGTTTCCCGTAATCAACGCCGATACGGCCGCATAATCGTGCGCTTTTTGCGTTTGTTCTTTACATTACGTTTGTGTAATGTTTTGCGGTATGAAAGCGAATCATCCAGGCGCCCCTTGCGGCGCCGCAGCGCCGATCCGGCTGTCGCCGAGGCAAGCCCGTGCGGGGCGTCCCGGCGGGCAAGAAATCGTTTCAGAAAGACGCCGGGGCCTGCTCCGATGGCGTCGCAGAACACGAGCCATTCCACGAAATCGAGCCGGCGCTCGCCGCGCTCGCACTTCGACACGAATGACTGGCTGCTGTGCAGACGGGCGGCAAGCGCCACCTGCGTGATTCCGGCGGCTTCGCGCATCTCCCTCAGAATGGAGAGGAAGAGACGGTAATCCTGCCTTGAACCCGCGTGCGCCATGTACCGCAGCCGCAAATGGGCGACACTAAAGTTCAATTCCCAATATTCCAAAATCGACTATCGTTCTCAAGCTCGAGCGTACGCTGTCGATAACCATCCTGCTGCGACGATGCGCATACACCGATATGCCATCTGCACGTCCCCATCCGGGACAGGCGCGCGCGGTGTCACGGCCTGGCGGCATGCCGTTCCGCGAGTGACTCATGCAGTACCCGCAGTACCCGGCACCGGGGATGGCCAGTACGTGCATCGCCGCCTCCGGGATCCAATCCGTTCGGAGGAGGGATCACCATGCGTTTCATACATCTGTCGATCAAGGTCCGCCTGATGGCCACGTTTGGTTTCGTCAGCGTGTTGCTGGTCGCGGTAGGCATGCTCGGCGTGACGGGTCTCCGCCAGAGCAACCAGTCCCTGCGCGAGATGTACACGGGCCGGCTGTTGCCGGCCACGGCGCTGGCGCAAGTGATGGAGTTCTACGGCAACGAGCGCGCCGTCGCGCAGCGGGCTGCCAATGCACGCGATCCGGGCAAGGCGGACGCCGCGGTCGCGGTCATCCGCGGCGATCGCACCGGGCTGGAGGCCCCGCTGAAAATGTTCGACGCGGCGCCCCAGTCCGAGCAGGAGCGCGGCATCGTGCGACGGTTCGATGCCGATCGCGTCCGTTACGACCGGACGATCGATGCCGCCGCGGCCGCGCTCGCGGCGCACGACTTCGATCACGCCACCGCTCTCATGGACGGACAGGGCGATGCCGCCTATGCGCTGCTGAAACGCGATGCCCGGCAGTGGTACGACCTCGAAGCACGCGCCGGCGGCCTGGCTTTCGCGACGGACGAGGCGCGGGTCGGACGCAGCTCGATCATGGCCGACACCGCAATCGGTGTCGGCGTCTCCCTGAGCCTGATCCTGAGCATCCTGCTGATCCGTTCGATCGCGCAGTCGCTCAATACGGCCGTCCGGGTGGCGGACGCCATCGCCGGCGGTCATCTGAACAACCGCATCGACATCCGCACCCGCGACGAACTCGGCCACCTGCTGGAATCGCTCAAGCGCATGGATGCGAAACTCTCCGAGATCGTGGGCGAAGTGCATGCCGGCGCGGAATCGGTGGGCACCGCCGCGACGCAGATCGCGCAGGGCAACGACGATCTCAGCCAGCGCACGCAGGAGCAGGCCTCGAGTCTCGAGGAGACGGCGTCGTCGATGGAGGAGATGACCTCGACGGTGAAGCAGAACGCGGAGAACGCGAGCCAGGCCAACCAGCTGGCGCGCGGGGCGCGCGAGCAGGCCGAGCGCGGCGGCGCGGTGGTGGCGCAGGCGGTGCAGGCGATGGGCGCGATCAACGACTCCAGCCGCAAGATCGCCGAGATCGTGGGGCTGATCGACGAGATCGCGTTCCAGACCAACCTGCTGGCGCTGAACGCGGCGGTGGAGGCGGCGCGGGCGGGCGAGCAGGGGCGCGGGTTTGCGGTGGTGGCGACGGAGGTGCGCAACCTGGCGCAGCGCAGCGCGGGCGCGGCGAAGGAGATCAAGGGACTGATCGGCGACAGCGTGGACAAGGTGCGCGCCGGAACGGAACTGGTGGACCGCTCGGGCCGGACGCTGGCGGACATCGTGGAGAGCGTGAAGAAGGTGACGGACATCGTGGGGGAGATCGCGGCGGCGAGCGCGGAGCAGTCGTCGGGGATCGACCAGGTCAATACCGCGGTGATGCAGATGGACGAATCGACGCAGCAGAACGCGGCGCTGGTGGAAGAGGCGGCGGCGGCGAGCCGGGCGATGCAGGAGCAGGCGGAAGGACTGTTGCAGCAGGTGGCGTTTTTCCGGTTGGCGGACGAGGGCGCGGCGGCGGAGCACGGGACCCGGGCGCCGTCGCGAACCGGCCGGACGGCGAAGCCGGAGGTGCGGCAGGCGGAGCCGAGGCTGCAGCCGGCCCTGGCCGACGGCAATGCCGGCTGGCAGGAATTCTGAGGACGCACCATGGCCGGCGCCGCAACGCCAAACCGTGATTCCGGCGCCGATCCGATGGCGGCGCTGCGCATACCGCCGCTGGGCGATGCCGAATTCCGGTTCATTTCGGGTTTCGTCGGCCGGCATTGCGGCATCGTTCTCGGCGCGCAGAAGCGCCAGCTGGTGCAGGGCCGGCTGGCGCGGCGTCTGCGCGAACTCGGCCTGACCGACTGGCGCGCATACTGCGCGCGCCTCGAACAGCTGCCGGACGAGGAAATCGACGCGCTGGTCAGTGCGATCAGCACCAATGTCACCGCCTTTTTCCGCGAACAGCACCACTTCGAGTTTCTTCGCGACGAGGTGCTGCCGGCCCTGCTGGCGCGGCCCGGCGCACCGCGTCTGCGCCTGTGGTCGGCCGGCTGCGCGACCGGGGAGGAGCCCTACACGCTCGCCATGGTTCTTGCCGAAGCTCTCGAGCGCCACGGCAAGCCGGTCGATGCGCGCATCCTTGCGACCGATTTGTCGCCGCAGGCACTGACGACGGCGCAGCACGGTGTTTATCGCGCCGACCATGTTTCCGGGATCGATCCGGCTCGCCGCAAGCGCTGGTTCGAGGCCGGCAGCGGCGCCCGTACCGGCGATCTCGTCGTGCGGCAGGAATTGCGCGAGCTGATTGCGTTCCGGCGGCTCAACCTGCTCGACGACTGGCCGATGCAGGGCCGGTTCGACGCCATCTTCTGCCGCAACGTGGTGATCTATTTCGACAAGCCCACCAAGGTCAGGCTGTTTTCGCGTTTCGCGGAACAGATGACCGGGAAGGGCCATTTGTTTCTCGGGCATTCCGAATCGATGTTCGGGCTGAGTGAGGCGTTCGCGCTGGTCGGGCGCACCATCTACCGGCGTGAAGGCGGCTCATGAACGCCGTCCCCAGGGTCCGCCATGCCCATCCCGGTGGTGCCCGGCACCGCGTTGCATCGCCGGACCTGGCGGCGGTGGAGGGTTTCGATCCCCGCGCGGTGCTGTCCGGGTTCGAACACGTCAATCGCTACTACGACCGGCTGCTTGACGGCGTGGCGGTCAAGATCCTGCCCGGCGAGTACTACGTCACCCGCCAGCGCGAGGCGGTGGTTACCGTGCTCGGCTCCTGCGTGTCGGCCTGCATTCGCGATCCCGAGCTGGGGCTCGGCGGCATGAACCATTTCATGCTGCCGCGCCCGGCCAACGGCGAGGCCGGCAGCTGGGCCGGGCAGGTGGGTCGCGCTGCCCGTTACGGCAGCGATGCCATGGAGCATTTGATCAATGCCATCCTCAAGGCGGGCGGCGCGCGCGCGCGCCTCGAAGTGAAGATCTTCGGCGGCGGCCGCGTGCTGCCGCAGATGACCGATGTCGGACGCCGCAACATCGAGTTCGTGCGGCATTACCTCGGCACCGAAGGCCTGCGCATCGCCGCCGAGGATGTCGGCAGCACTACGCCGCGGCATGTGCAGTACTTCCCGCAGACCGGCCGCGTGCGCGTCAAGCACCTGCGCGTGCTGCACAACACCACCATCCTCGACCGCGAGCGCGGT
>JAJYMF010000306.1 GCA_021787175.1 Pseudomonadota bacterium
GGTTGTCGAACTTGGACTTGGTCACCGAGTCGTTGACGTTGATCGCCGGCACCAGCAGCTTGCCGGTCTCGGCCAGCTGGTACAGGCGATGCACGCCGGTGGTGGTTTCTTCGGACACGCCCTTCCAGTCCTTGACCACGGCGTGCCAGAAACCCGGGCGCTCGGCGGCGACGCGCTTGAGCAGGTTCTTGATGACCTGCTCCTCGTGGCTGGCTGACGGGCCATTGACCCAGTCCGAACCGTTCTCGAGTTCAAAGCCCTTGTGGATCAGCAGGGTGACGTCGCCGCCGTCGTCGACCACCAGTTGCGGACCCAGCTTGCCCGGGAAGGTGACGGCGTCGAGCGTGCAGTCCCAGTATTCCTCCAGCGTCTCGCCCTTCCACGCGAACACCGGCGTGCCGGTCCTGGCGATGGCGGCGGCGGCGTGGTCCTGGGTCGAGAAGATGTTGCACGAGGCCCAGCGCACGTCGGCGCCGAGATCCTTCAGCGTCTCGATCAGCACCGCGGTCTGGATCGTCATGTGCAGCGAGCCGGTCACGCGCACGCCGTTGAGGGGTCGGGCAGCGGCGTACTTCTTGCGGATCGACATCAGGCCGGGCATTTCCTGCTCGGCGATGTCGATTTCCTTGCGCCCGAAGTCGGCCAGGGCGAGGTCGGCGACCTTGAAGTCCTGACCGGCAGGAGAAGATGTCTTTACGGCATGCATGGCGGGGTCTCCGGTATCGTGGAACGTCCGACCCCGAGGGGCCGGACGGCGGCGAGGAACTCGCCTCAACCGGGCGCCGTTGCAGTCGGGCGTCCGCCGAGCCTGGCTCCGGCTTGCACGGAGTCGCAGCGCCCCTCGGCGGGCGCGGTGCGGCAGGCGCAAAGCGGCTGCCGCGTACAGCGTTACTTGCGCCGTGTGAGACCGGCGTCGGCGCGCAGCGCCTCGGCGCGGTCGGTCTTCTCCCACGAGAACGCGGTGAAGGTTTCGCCGTTGGCGTGCTTGACCTCATAAGGTGCGCGGCCGAAATGGCCGTACGACGCTGTGGCCTGGTACATCGGATGCACGAGATCGAGCATCTGGATGATGCCGTAGGGCCGCAGGTCGAAGTGCTTGCGGATCAGCTTCTCGATCTTGTCGTCGCTGATCTTGCCGGTGCCGAAGGTGGTCACCGAGATCGAGGTCGGATGGGCGACGCCGATGGCGTAGCTGACCTGGATCTCGCAGCGGTCGGCGATGCCGGCGGCGACGATGTTCTTGGCCACGTAGCGCGCGGCGTAGGCGGCCGAGCGGTCGACCTTGGACGGGTCCTTGCCCGAGAACGCGCCGCCGCCGTGGCGCGCCCAGCCGCCGTAGCTGTCGACGATGATCTTGCGCCCGGTCAGGCCGCAGTCGCCCACCGGTCCGCCGATCACGAACTTGCCGGTCGGGTTGATGTGGATGCGCTTGGCCGGAACCTCGTCCAGCCAGACCTTGGGCAGCACCGGCTTGAGGATGTGCTCGCGCACGGCCTCGGCCAGGTCCTTGTGTTTGACTGAGGGGTCATGCTGGGTCGACAGCACGATGGCGTCGATGCCCACGGCCTTGTCGTTCTCGTAGCGCAGCGTGACCTGGCTCTTGGCGTCCGGACGCAGCCACGGCAGCGGCGACTTCTTCGCCTTGCGCACCTTGGCCTGCTGTTCGACCAGACGGTGCGCGTAGTAGATCGCCGCAGGCATCAATTCCCGGGTCTCGTTGCAGGCGTAGCCGAACATCAGGCCCTGATCGCCCGCGCCCTGCTCTTCCGGTTTCTTGCGATCGACGCCCTGGTTGATGTCGGGCGACTGCTTGCCGATCAGGTTGAGGATGCCGCAGGTGGCGCCGTCGAAGCCGACATCGCTGGAGTCGTAGCCGATATCGACGATCACCTTGCGCGCCAGCGATTCCAGGTCCACCCAGGCGCTGGTGGTCACCTCGCCGGCGACGATCGCCACGCCGGTCTTGACCATCGTCTCGCAGGCCACGCGCGCGCGCTTGTCCTGCGCCAGGATGGCGTCGAGCACGGCGTCGGAGATCTGGTCGGCGACCTTGTCCGGATGGCCTTCGGACACCGATTCGGAGGTGAAGAGATAGCTGCTCATGGGCGGGTTATATCCTTCGATGCGGATGAAGGGATGAATTTGAGGGGCGCATGATACACCGCGCATTTCGCGGCTGCAGCGTGGCCGCGCGAGCGTCCGTTCAGGCGGCGGCGGACCGTGCGGGCGACACCCCGGCCGCCAGCGCATCGAAGTAGTCGCGAGTCAGGCGCCACTGCTCCAGCCCGCTCGCGGCGGCGTTGGCGACGATGCGGAATGCGGCGTTTTCCGGACGATCCTTGGCATACCAGCCGAGATGCTTGCGGGCGATGCGCAAGCCCTGATGCTCGCCATGGAAGGCGTACAGCGCTTCGAGGTGGCCGAGCAGGATGTCGCGGACCTCGTGCGGCGAAGGTTCGGGCAGCCGCTCGCCGGTGGCGAGAAAGTGCGCGATCTGGCGGAAGATCCACGGCCGGCCCTGCGCCGCGCGGCCGATCATCACCGCGTCGGCGCCGGTGGCCGCCAGCACCGCGCGCGCCTTCTCCGGAGAGTCGATATCGCCGTTGGCGATCACCGGGATGCGCACCGCGGCCTTGACCGCGGCGATCATGGCGTATTCGGCTTCGCCCTCGTATTTGTCGGCACGGGTGCGGCCGTGCACCGCCAGCGCGGCGATGCCGGCGTCCTCGGCGATGCGCGCGATGACCCGCGCATTGCGATGCTCGCGATCCCAGCCGGTGCGGATCTTCAGCGTCACCGGTACCTCCACCGCAGCGACCACCGCGGCGAGGATGCGCGCCACCAGGGGCTCGTCCTGCAGCAGCGCCGAACCGGCCCAGACGTTGCAAACCTTCTTGGCCGGGCAGCCCATGTTGATGTCGATGAGGTCGGCGCCCTGCTCGACGTTGTGGCGCGCGGCGGCAGCCAGCATGCCGGGGTCGTGGCCGGCGATCTGCACGCTGACCGGCTCGGGTTCGCCGGCGTGATCCATGCGCCTGAGCGACTTGGTGGTGCCCCACAGGCGCGCGTCGGCGCTGGTCATCTCGGACACGGCCAGACCCGCGCCCAGCCGCTTGCACAGTTGGCGAAAGGGTTTGTCGGTGACGCCCGCCATGGGGGCCAGCACGACCGGCGGGGCGATGCGATGGGGACCGATCAGCATCCGTCCAGTGTAAGCGAGGGCACCGGCCGCGTCCGGCTGCGGCCATCCGCCACAGCGGGCGCCTTTGCAAAGCGCCCGCCGATCAAGTATAGAATGCGAGTCATTCTTACTTGCAGACGATTCTCCCGATGATCCTGTTCGATGCCGCCGCCAGCCCGGCCGCCGCCGCCGCGGCTTCGCTGCAGCGCTCGCTGCGCCTGTGCGACCTGGCACGCGGACTCGAGGCCAGCGTCAGCCACGTACTGGACCACAGCCCCGGCGATGCGGTGTCGATGCGCCTGCGCGATCTTGGATTCGTCGACGGCGAGCCGGTGCGGGTGGTTGCGCATGGTCCGATCGGCGCCGACCCGCTGCTGGTGCAGATCGGCTATACGCGCTTCGCCCTGCGCCGCGCCGAGGCGGCGCGCGTGCAGGTCCGTACCGCCGCCTGAGCGCTGGCCATGAGCATGCTGCGCATGGCCCTGGTGGGAAATCCCAACAGCGGCAAGACCGCGCTGTTCAACCTGCTGACCGGCAGCCGGCAGAAGGTCGCCAACTACGCCGGCGTCACCGTCGAGCGCAAGGAAGGCCGGTTCAGCACGCCCGGCGGACGCCGCGTGCAGGTGCTCGACCTGCCCGGCGCCTACAGTCTGGCGGCGACCTCGCCGGACGAGATGATCACTCGCGACATCTGCCGCGGTGCCTATCCGGGCGAACCCGCGCCGGATCTCATCGTCTGCGTCGCCGATGCCACCAACCTGCGTCTGCACCTGCGCTTCGTGCTGGAGCTCAAGCGCCTGGGCCGTCCGATGGTGCTGGCGCTGAACATGATGGACGCCGCGCAGCGGCGCGGCATCCGGATCGACTGCGAACGCCTCGAACAGGCGCTGGGTCTGCCGGTGGTGGCGACGATCGCGGTACGGCGCGGCGGAGCCGCGGCGCTGCTGGCACGCCTGGACACGCCGCTGCCGCCGCAATCGCCGCCGGCCGCGGACGCCGACCTGCACACCGAGGTCCGCGCCATGCTGGCGTCTGCGGTCAGCATGCCGCAGCGCACCGCGCGCATGGACGAGCTGCTCGACCGCGTCGTGCTGCATCCGGTGGCTGGCCTGGCGCTGCTCGGGGTGGTGCTGTTTCTGATGTTCCAGGCGGTGTTCGCCTGGGCGCAGCCGCTGATGGCCGGCATCGAGGCGGCGATGACCGCGCTGGGCGCGCAGGTCGCGGCCCTGCTGCCGCCCGGACCGCTGGAAAGCCTGCTGGTGGACGGCGTGATCGCCGGACTCGGCTCGGTGCTGGCGTTCCTGCCGCAGATCCTGATCCTGTTCCTGTTCATTCTCGCGCTGGAGGAATCGGGTTACCTGCCGCGCGCGGCATTTCTGCTCGATCGCGGCATGCGCAGCGCGGGCCTGACCGGGCGCGCCTTCATCCCGCTGCTGTCGAGCTTCGCCTGCGCAATCCCGGGAATCATGGCCACGCGCACGATCCAGAATCCGCGCGAGCGCCGGGTCACCATCCTGGTCGCGCCGCTGATGACCTGTTCGGCGCGGCTGCCGGTGTACGCACTGCTGATCGGCGCCTTCATTCCGGCGCGCACGGTGCTGGGCGTGCTCAATCTGCAGGGCCTGGTGCTGTTTGCGCTGTATGCCCTCGCCATCGTCAGCGCCTTGCTCGTCGCGCTGGTGATGAAGCGCACCGGCGGCGCCGTGCGCGAGCAGATGCTGATGCTCGAACTGCCCTCCTATCGCCTGCCCGGTCTGCGCAACCTGGCGATCGGACTGTGGGAGCGCGCGCTGATCTTCCTGCGCCGGGTC
>JAJYMF010000029.1 GCA_021787175.1 Pseudomonadota bacterium
CCCGCAGGCAGGCTGCCGCCTCGTCGACGGCTTCCGGTGGGAGGATGCGGCTCATTTATCGCTGACCCCGTATTTCTTCAGCTTGCGCCACAGCGACACACGATCGATGCCGAGCATGCGCGCCGCTTCGCTGCGGTTGCCATGGGCCAGTTCGAGGGCGTGCAGGATGTGCTCCTTTTCCTGCGCTTCCAGCGTCGCCGGCGCTGCGGCCGCGGCCGGGGTGAACACGCGCACGGTCAGCTTGCCCAGATGCTGGGGCAGGTGCTCGACGCCGAGAACCTCGCCCTGCGCCAGCGCAGCGCCGCGCTCGATGAAGTTGGACAGCTCGCGCACGTTGCCGGGGTAGTCGTATTCGACGAGGCGCTGCATCGCCTCCGGCGCGATTTCCTTCAGCGGGCGGTCCATGGTGACGGCGAACTTGCGCAACAAGAAATACGCCAACAGCGGGATGTCGTCGCGCCGCTCGCGCAGGGGCGGCAGCGACAGCGTCACCACGTTGAGACGGAAATAGAGGTCGTTGCGCATGCGCCCGGCCTCGACCGCCTCCCTGAGGTCGCGGTTGCTCGCCGCCAGCACGCGCACGTCGATCTTGACCGGCTCGACGGCGCCGACGCGCAGCACCTCGCGTTCCTGCAGCACGCGCAGGAGCTTGATCTGCACCGACAGCGGCAGCTCGGCGACCTCGTCGAGAAACAGCGTGCCGCCCTGCGCGGCCTCGAACAGCCCGATCTTGCGGGCCTGCGCGCCGGTGAACGCGCCCTTTTCAAAACCGAACAGCTCGCTGGCGGCCAGGTCCTCGGAGAGCGCGCCGCAGTTGAAGGCGACGAACGGGCCCTGCGCGCGGCGGCTGCTCTGGTGGATGTAGCGCGCGAGCAGTTCCTTGCCGGTGCCCGACTCGCCGTGGATGACCACGCTGCTGTCGCTGGTGGCGATCTGCCGCGCGGTTTCCAGCAGGCGCTGCATGCCGAGATCCTGGGTGATGAGGGTGTGCGGGTTCTGCAGTTGCTCGATGCGCAGCCGGAGGTCCTGGTTCTCGCGCTTGACCCGGCGCAGGTCGAGCGCGGCGCGCACCACCTCGCGCGCCTCGGCGAGCCGGAAGGGCTTGGCGAGGTAATGGTAGGCGCCGGCCTTCATCGCCTCGACCGCCGAATCGAGCGAGGCGTGGCCGGTGATCATGATCACCGGGACGTCGGGGCAGCGCGTCCGCACCTCGCGCAGCACCGCCATGCCGTCGATGCCCGGCATCTTGAGGTCGGTGAGGACGAGGTCGAAATCCTTCTGCCGCAGCTCCGCCAAGCCTGCCTCGCCGTCCCTGCAGGCGGTGACGCGGTAGCCCTCGCGCTGCAGGACATGGGTGAGGTTGGTGAGCGCGATCGCCTCGTCGTCGATCAGCAGGAGCTGGGGTTGGCTCATGACACGTGATCCTTGGGAAAGGGCAGCCAGATCGAAAAACGCGTGCCGCCGCTGGCGCCGCTGTCGAGGACGATGCAGCCGCGATGCTCGCTGACGATCTCTTCGACAAGGTACAAGCCGAGGCCGGTGCCTTCGCCGCTGGCGCGGGTGGTGAAGAAGGGGTCGAAGATATGCTCGCGCAGCTCGGGCGGAATGCCGGGGCCGTCGTCCTCCACGGCGATCCGTACCGCTTTGGCCGATTCGGCGACGACCGCGGGGTCGCCCACCAGCAGCCCGTTCTCGGCATCGTCGGCGTCCCACGCCTGCAACTGCGCGCTCACCGTGACATGGCGCGCCCCCGCATCGGCGGCATTCTTGATGAGGTTGATGAATACCTGGTGCAGGCGTTCGCGGTCGACTTCGATCTCCAGGTCTGCGGTCGCCCCCACGCACACCTGCACCTGGGGCGGGAGCTGCCGGTTGACCAGGGCCAGCGAGGATTGCACGAGATCCGCCAGCGGCAAGCGGTGCCGGTGCAGCCTGGGCTGGCGCACGCTGTCGAGGAGCCGCCTGACGATGCGCCGCGCGCGTTCGGTCTCGCTGTCGATCTGGGCCAGCCACACTCGCTTCATCTCGGCGTCGCCGGTCTCGCCTTCTTCCAGCAGCAATTGCGCGGACGTGGAGATGTTCGACAACGGGTTGTTGAGCTCGTGCGCTACGCCCGACACCAGCACGCCGAGCGCCGCGGCCTTCTCGTTGCGCCTGGCCTGATCCTGCTGCTGGCGCATGTGCTTCAACATGGCATTGAACGCGGCGACGAAGGACTGGATTTCGAGGTCCTTCGAGGGCAGGGGCAGGGTGCGGGCGCGACCTTCGTCAATCGCAAGCAGTCCCTCCTGCAGTCCACGCAAGGGGCGAACCACCCGCTGCACCAGAAACAGGCCGCCGGCCAGTCCGAGTGCCACCACGCCGGCGAACGCCAGCAGCAGCGTGAGCCCTGCCCGGCGCGTCGCCTCGGCGAGCAGCTGGCGTTCGCCGCGCGACATCGCGCCCGACGCCTCGGTCAGGCCGTGGCCCAGCTTGCGGATGACTTCCCGCGCAACGGCCTGCTCGGCCTGATTGCGGAAGGGGTAGCGTTCGAGTTCTTCGCGATAGCGTTGCAACCCGGTCTCGATGCGCTGAAGGCCGCCCGCCCCGCCGACCCGCACAAAAGCGTCCCGCCCACCCGCGAGCGCCGCCCGCGCGGCATCCGCCTGCACGGCGAGCTGATCGAGGCTTGAATAGTCGCGATACAGGAAAAGGTTCTTCTCGTCCCGCCGCATTTCCAGGATCGATTCGCGGAAATCGGTCACGGCCTGCCCGGTTTCGATCTGGCGGTAGAGATAAATGAGATCGGCGAAGACCACGATCGCAAACGCCAGCATGACCAGCTTGGAATACCCGTAGGCGCTGAGAATTTTATTGCGCAGGCTGGACATGGCGATCGCGTCGGCTCAGAAGTGTTGCATCCTACAACAACTGCAACAGGTGCCGCTGCGGTTTGCAACACTGCAGGCCGCGAGCGTGTCCGGAAAATTTTCGTAATCATATGATTTTTATACACATAATAATCTGGCATGGCCCGTGCTTAGGAAAAAAGCATCGCGCCAACTGCAACCGGAGCCCGCCATGAAGAAACTGACCCAGGAAATCAAACGCATGCTGAACGCCCTTGCCTACGCCAACGCCGGGGACTACCTGAGCCTGCGCCAGAAGGCGCGGGTGATCGCCGGCAGCCCCGTGCCGTCCGGCAAACCGGAGGCTCCGCCCCCCGAGGCCGTGCGGCCCCAGGTCGGCCTGTACCTCGGCAGCGAGCTGCCGGCCGACGTCATGCAGTACGTGGTGCAGACCTGCGCCCGCCTGAAGCATGGCCTGACGGTGCTGACCTTCCAGTCCGAGAGCGAGGCGCGCGCCCTGCTGGCACCCCATGCGGCTGCGCTGGCCGCGGCCAACATCGAACCGCGCGTGGCCGTCCTCGCCGGCGAACCGCCCGCCGCGCTGGCCCATGCGCTGCGCCGCCGGCCCGAGGTGGCCTTTCTGGTCTGCAATGAATCGGGCTACTTCGGCCACGGCCTGCTGAAGGGCTCCCAGCGCAAGGACAGCATGCCCGTGCCGGTCGTGCTGGTGGCGAGCGAGGGCGCGGCCCGGCAGCCTGCCCGCCAGGCGCCACCCTCGACAAGCACCCGCGCTGCCTGAAACCGCGCCCCCCCTCATTCACTTCTGAAACGCCCACCCCTGCCGCCCGCAGGGGATATTCCCGACCGACATGCTGAATCGCTTCTTCCCTTTTCTGCGCTGGTTTCCGCTGCGGGGCGATTCCCTGCGCGGCGACCTCATCGCCGGCATCACGGTTTCGCTGATCCTGATCCCGCAATCGATGGCCTACGCGACGCTCGCCGGCCTGCCGGTGGTCTACGGCCTGTACGCCGCCTTCCTGCCGGTCATGATCGCCTCCATGTGGGGCGCCTCGCGCTTCCTGCACACCGGCCCGGTCGCCCTGCTCTCGCTGATGTCGGCGGCGGCGATCGAGCCGCTGGCGAGCCGCGGAACCGACGAATTCATCGCGTTGTCGATGACGCTCGCGCTGATGGTCGGCGTGCTGCGCCTCGCGCTCGGCGGGTTCCGCATGGGGGTGCTGATCAACCTCGCCTCGCACCCGGTGATCAACGGCTTCACCAACGCCGCGGCGCTGATCATCGGCCTGTCGCTGCTCAACACCTTCATCAACGTGCCGATGCCGCGTTCGGACATGTTCCTGCGCGACCTCTGGCACGTGGCGATGCAGTTGCCGCTGGCGCACTGGCCGACCATCGCCTTCGGGGTCGGCACGCTGGTCGTGATGTCGCTGCTGAAACGCTGGCTGCCCAAGCTGCCCGGCGTGCTCGCGGTCGTCGTTCTCGGCACTGTGATCAGCGCAGCCGTTGGCTTCGAGAAAACGGCGCTGGTCGCCCCCGAGCAGATCGTCGATGCCGACGCGCGCGCGGCCTACGCGCAGTTCGCCGAACTCGAAGCGGCGCTGTCACGCAACAAGACCGCCCAGGGCGAGGTGCGCAAGCGCATCGCCACGCTGGCCAAGACCGACGCGCACGACTACACACTGGAAGCGGAAGAGTTGCGCCTGCTGGGCGAGGAACAGAGCCTGAAGAAGCAACTCTACGGCCAGCGGGTCGCCGTGTTCCGCTACGCGCTCGAGCCTGTCACGGGCGAAGACGGCGTAGTGCGCTACCGGGCCACGACCGAATCCGGCTTGGCCTCGACGCCCTGGCGCTTCGTCGGCATGAAGGACGGGCAGTTCCGTCTGTCGGGCGGCGGCCAGGTCGTCGGCAACATCCCCGCAGGCCTGCCGAGCTTCACGATTCCGGCGATGGACCTGGGCGTGATGACCGGACTGCTGGGCACGGCCTTCATCATGGCGCTGATCGGCTTCATGGAAGCGACCTCAATCTCTCGTGCGCTCGCCGCCCAGAGCCGCGAAAAGCTCGACCCCAACCAGGAGCTGATCGGTCAGGGCTTGGCCAACATCGTCGGCAGCTTCTTCCAGTCCTAC
>JAJYMF010000370.1 GCA_021787175.1 Pseudomonadota bacterium
ATATTGGGCGTGGCCAGGCCCAGCGCCTTGGCTTCGCGCCATAGAGCGTGCAAATCCGAGGCGCGCACGTCGGCCAGGATCAGATTCTGCTCGTGCGACACGCGCAGTTCACCAAACGAATAGCGTTCGGTCAATTCGGCGATCGCATCCATCTGTTCCGCGCTCGCGTCGCCGGGCGCAGCACCGGTGCGCTTGAGCGACAGCGTTACCGCCGCATAGCCGGGTACCTTGTGCGGGTGAACATTGCGTTTATGCCAGTTGGCGAATGGTTTCTCGACCGCCAGCATGGCGTCGAGGAAGGCGTCCTGCGCCGGCAGTGCGGCGTAGGCGGGGCGCGTGAAACGGCCTTCGATGCGCCGCACTTCGTCCTCGACCAAAGTCGCCGGGCCGTTCCTGAGGTGGGACCACTCCTCCTCGACTTTCTGCGCGAACACCCCCGGCGTCAGTTCCTTCAACAGGATCTTGATGCGTGCCTTGTGCTTGTTGTCACGCCGGCCGTAGCGGTTGTACACGCGCAGGATTGCGTCGAGATAAGTCAGCAGATGAGGCCAGGGCAGGAACTCGCGGATCGCGTGGCCGATCATGGGCGTGCGCCCGAGTCCGCCGCCAACGATCACGCGAAAACCGATTTCTCCATTGTCGTTGCGCAGCGCGTGCACGCCGATGTCGTGCACCCAGGTCGCGGCGCGGTCGGCCGCGCTGCCGCTGACGGCGATCTTGAACTTGCGCGGCAGGTAGGCGAATTCCGGGTGCAGCGTGGACCACTGCCGTATCAGTTCGCACCAGAGGAAGGAATCGACGATTTCGTCCTGCGCTACGCCGGCAAAATGGTCGGTGGTGGTATTGCGCACGCAGTTGCCCGAAGTCTGGATCGCATGCATCTGCACCTCGGCCAGCTCGGCCAGGATCTCGGGCACCTGCTCCAGCCTGGGCCAGTTGAACTGAATGTTCTGGCGCGTGGAGAAGTGGCCATGGCCCTTGTCGTAGCGGCGCGCGATGTGCGCGAGCTTCCTGAGCTGGACCGAGGACAGCAATCCGTAGGGAATCGCCACACGCAGCATCGGCGCATATCTCTGCAGGTAGAGGCCGTTCTGCAGCCGCAGCGGGCGGAAATCGTCCTCCGATAGCTCGCCGGCGAGGTGGCGGCGCGTCTGCTCGCGGAACTGGCGCACGCGCTCGTCCACGATGCGCTGGTCGATTTCGTCGTATAGGTACATGTGCCTTCGGCCCGGTTGTCTGCCAGCTCTTGCGGGCGGGCGGTTAAAGGATTTGCCAATGCAGGTGCAAGCCTAATAGACTCCGGTTATAATAAGAACGAATAAATAGGCATATTGATATAACGAGATGCTATTTAGGTTCCGGCCGTGAATTTTCAGCAATTGCGCTATGTGCGCGAGACCGTGCGCCGCGGGCTCAATCTCACCGAAGCCGCCAACGCCCTGCACACTTCCCAGCCAGGGGTGTCGAAGCAGATCCGCGAACTCGAGAACGAACTCGGCTTCGACATCTTCGTGCGTCACGGCAAGCGCATGTCGGCCGTTACCGAACCGGGAAAGGCAGTGCTTGGCATCATCGAGCGCGTGCTGCAGGAGGCCGACAATCTGAAGCGTGCCGCGCGCGATTTCAGCGATCGGGATGCGGGCGGGCTCATCATTGCCACCACCCATACCCAGGCGCGCTACGCGCTACCGCGGGTAGTCGCCGAATTCAAGCGCCGCTATCCCCGCGTGCATCTCACGCTGCAGCAGGGCAATCCGCCGCAATTGGCCGAAATGGTGCGGGCCGGGACAGCCGATATCGCGATTGCGACCGAGGCGCTGGATCTTTTCCCGGGCATAATCGCGTTGCCCGCCTACACTTGGAACCATTGCGTCGTGGTGCCGGCCAGGCATCCTTTGCTGAAGCTTGGCAGCCTCACGCTGGAGGTGCTGGCGCGCTACCCGATCGTGACCTACGATGCCGCGTTCGCCGGGCGCACGCAAATAGACGCGGCATTTGCCGCGCGCGGCCTGGCCGCGGACGTGGTGCTCTCGGCGATCGACGCTGACGTGATCAAAACCTATGTCGAGCTTGGCCTGGGGGTGGGAATCATCGCCGCGATGGCCTTCGACGCCAGGCGCGATCTAAGATTGCGCGCCCTCGACTGTTCGCATCTGCTGCGCTCCAATGTCACGCGCGTGGCAATCAAGCGCGGCAACCTGCTGCGCGGCTATGCCTATGAATTCATCGAATTGTTCGCGCCGGCCCTAAACCGCAAGCTAATCGAGCGCGCGCTGGCAGGCGAGGGCGAGCTGTACGAGCTCTGATGTCGCGCGGTCTGGTGCGCGAGCTGGTGCGGCTGGGCTGGCCGGTGCTCGTGGCGCAGCTGGCCGTAATGGCCAACAGCGTGATCGACACCATCATGGCCGGGCGCTACGGCACGCTGGACCTGGCCGCGGTGGGCATAGGCGCCAGCATCTATGTTTCGGTGTTCGTCACGCTGATGGGAGCGCTGCTTGCGCTCACGCCCATCGTCGCGCATATGTACGGTGCGGGCCGCCACACGGACATCGGCGAGGAGATGCGCCAGAGCGCCTGGCTCGCCGCGGCGCTCGCGCTGATAGCGCTCGTGCTGTTCGCCTATCCGGAACCGTTTCTCGCGATCGCCAAACCGACCCCCGCGCTCGAAGCCAAGGTGCGCGCGTACTTGCACGTGCTCGCCTGGTCGGTGCCGGCGTCGCTGCTGTTTCGCGTGTTCTACAGCTTCTCCACCGCGATCTCGCGCCCGCGCACGGTGATGGCGCTGACGCTGGCCGGCCTGGCGCTGAAAGTGCCGTTCAACTGGGTGTTCATGTACGGCAACCTGGGCGCGCCCGAACTCGGCAGCACCGGCTGCGCCGTCGCGACCGCGCTCATCGCCTGGATCGTGTGCGTGCTCGCCTGGGCCTGGTGCTGGTTCGAGCCGGGTTACCGGCCCTACCAGGTATTTGCACGCTGGTCCTGGCCGAACGCGAAAGCACTGGGTCGCATCCTATCATTGGGTCTGCCGATCGGTCTGACGTTCCTGATCGACGTGACTGGCTTTACATTCATGGCGCTGTTCATCGCGCGCCTGGGCGCGCTGTATTCGGCCGCGCACCAGATTGCCGCCAACCTTGCCGCGCTGTGCTACATGCTGCCGCTCGCGCTGGGCAACGCCGCAAGCGTGGTCGTGGGGCAGTCGCTCGGCGCGCACCGGCCAGCGCGCGCGCGCGCCGCCGGCCTCACCGGCATCGCGCTCGCGTTCGCCTGCGCCGCGCTCACGGGTGCGAGCCTTTACGGGTTCGCCGACGGCATCGCCGGCTTATATACCGGAGACGCCGAGTTGCGCCGCGTCGCCGCGGGCTTGATCGCCTTTGTCGCCGTGTATCACCAGTTCGACGCGGTGCAGGCGGTGGGGGTCAATGTGCTGCGCGGCTACAAGCGTGCGGTGGTGCCGATGCTGATTTACGCCGTCGCGCTTTGGGGGGTAGGTCTGGGCGGCGGCTATTCGCTGGGACTGACCCGCGTCGATCTTGCCTGGTTGGGCCTCGCCACCCCCATGGGCGCGCCCGGCTTCTGGCTCGCCGCGATCGCGAGCCTGGTGCTGGCGAGCAGTCTGGTTACCGCCTATTTCCTGCGCGTCAGCCGCGCGGCGCAGAATTGAGCCACCGCGGGTGCCTGGGCGCCCGTGCGCCGCGCGCTCAAATCAGCGCATGCCACAGCGCATAGAACATGGCCGCGACCGCGAGCGCCATGATGATGGTGGCGAGCCAGCCCAGGATCTTGAGCTGGCGCTTGATGGTGAAGCGCCCCATGATTTCCGGCCGCACCGCCATCAGCATCATCACCGCCATGATCGGCACCGAGAGCACGCCGTTGATCACGGCGCTCCAGATCAGCGCCCGCACCGGGGGGATGCTGGTGAAATTGAGCGCCACCCCGACCAGCGTCGCCACGGTCAGAATCGCGTAAAAGCCGCGCGCCTCGGCCAGGCGCAGCCCCAGGCCGATCGGCCAGCGGAACGACTCGGCCACCGCATAAGCCGCCGAACCAGCGAGCACGGGCACGGCCAGCATGCCGGTGCCGATGATGCCCGAGGCGAACAGCGCGAACGCGAATTCGCCGGAAATCGGGCGCAGCGCCTCGGCCGCCTGCGCCGAACTCTGGATGTCGGTGATGCCGTGCGCATTGAGCGTCGCCGCAGCGGTCAGCATAATGAAGAAGGCGACCGTGTTCGAAAAGATCATGCCGATATAGGTGTCGATCTTGATCCGGTTCAGGTGCGCCCGCGCCTGCGCCGGTGCCTCGCGCAAAGGCTCCTCCCCCGGCCCGGCGCGCTGCTCCTCCACTTCCTGCGACGCCTGCCAGAAGAACAGGTAGGGGCTGATGGTGGTGCCGAATACCGCGACCAGCGTAAGCAGGTAGTCCGCGTTGAACGCGACCGACGGCAGCAAGGTATGCCGCAGCACCGCGGTCCAGGGCACATGCACGACGAAGGCGGTGGCGACATAGGCGAACAGCGTTAGTGTCAGCCACTTGAGTATCGGCGCATAGCGCGGGAACGGAATGAAGATCTGCAGTCCCAGCGACACCATGGCGAAGGCGACGATGGCGAGGTGCGATTTTCCGCCGATGAGCAGGCGCAGCGCCGCGGCCATCGCGCCCAGATCGACCGCGATATTGATGGTGTTCGCGACGAGCAGCAGCCCGACGATGCCATGCAGCAGCCAAGGCGGGTAGTGTTCGCGGATGTTGGCCGCAAGCCCGTGGCCGGTGACCCGGCCGATGCGCGCGCTGACGATCTGGATGCCTATCATCAGCGGCAGCGTGAGCCAGATCGACCAGAGCATGCCGTAGCCGAACTGCGCGCCCCCCTGGGAATAGGTCGCTATGCCGCTGGGATCGTCGTCGGCGGCGCCCGTGACCAGGCCGGGCCTCAGCCGCTTCAG
>JAJYMF010000109.1 GCA_021787175.1 Pseudomonadota bacterium
CTGCTGGAAGTCCCGGTCGGACCGGAACCTGGCCCGGGTGTGCGCTGACGCTGTTGTTCGCCGGCATCAGCGCCGCGCATGCCGGCACGGCGCAAACCCGCGTGCGTATCGCCGAGTTGCGTTCAACCGATGCGCCCGGTAGCCCGGATGGGCTACGCGGCTCTCGTGTCTCGATCGCGAGCGGGCATGAAGCAGACCGGCGGCGGAATCAGGCTTCGCGCTGGTACTGCACGGCCAGCGCGGCCGCGCCCAGCAGACCGGCATCGGGATCCATGATCGCGACGCTGGGGACGCGATGCAGGCTCTCGGCGAAGCGGCCCTTGTCCTCGAAACGGGTGCGGAATGCGCCGCGCTGCAGCCACGGCAGCAGCCGCGGCAGCAGGCCGCCGGCGAGGTAGAGCCCGTCCCAGGCGCCGAGGGTCAGCACCAGGTCGCCGGCGACGCTGCCCAGGATCGCGGCGAAGATCTCCAGGGCGCGCACGCAGAGCGCATCGCTGCCGGCATCGGCCGCCGCGGTGATCGCTTCCGGCGGCAGGCGCTCGCAGTCGGTGCCGGCCAGCGCGCACAGCGCCTGATGCAGATGCGGCAAGCCGCTGCCGCTGATCAGCCGCTCGTTGGAGACGCGACCGTAGCGGGCGCGCAGCACGCGCAGGATCTCGATCTCCTCGTCGGTTTGCGGCGCAAAGGCAACGTGGCCGCCCTCGGTTTCGAGCACGTCGAAGTGGCGCGTGCGCTTGAGCAGGGCGCCGACGCCGAGACCGGTGCCGGGACCGATCACGGCATAGGTCGCCTCCGACGCCGCGTTGATCGCCGGTGCGGCTGCTGCGCCCAGCACCACGACGGCACCCGGTGCCAGCAACGGCAGGCAGCGCGACATCGCGGCGAAATCGTTGACCACGCGCATGGACGCAAGTCCGAGTGCGGCACGGGTGTCCTCGACGCGGATTACCCAGGGGTGGTTGGTCAGCCGCACCTCGCCCGCGGTGACCCGGCCTGCGGCGGCGCACACGGCATGACTGACGTCTGCGCCGGTGTCGTCGAGATAGCGGCGTGCGGCGTCGCCAAGCGACGGGTAGTCCGCCACCCGGTAGCGCCGGATGCTGTCGCGCAGCAGGGGAGCCGCGGCCTGCGGTTCGACGAGAGCGAAACGGATATTGGTACCGCCGATATCAGCAACCAGTCCACACCCTGCGTCTGCGGTCACGGCTCAGCATCCAGTCGGCCTCCGTGGGAAGCGATCACGTCAGTATAGAAGCGCGCGCTGTCCTTGGGGGTGCGCTGCTGGGTCGCGAAGTCGACGTGCACCAGGCCGAAGCGCTTGGAAAAGCCCAGCGACCACTCGAGATTGTCGAGCAGTGACCAGGCGAAATAGCCGCGCAGATCGACGCCCTGCCGGATGGCCTCATGCACCGCGCGCAGGTGCGCGTGCAGATACTGGACGCGCAGCGGGTCCTGCACGCGACCGCCGTGCGCGGTCGGCGGATCGTAGAAGGCCGCGCCGTTCTCGGTGACGTAGAGCGGGATCGCGCCGTAGCGCTGGCGCACCCACAGCAGGGTGTCGGTCAGTCCCTGCGGATAGACCTCCCAGTCGGTTTCGCTGTAGGTCGCGCGCGGCTGCCTGACGCGCGCGGCACGCAGCGGCCATGTGCCGTCGTCGTGGCGGGTGACGCTGCGCGTGTAGTAGTTGACGCCGAGAAAATCGAGCGGCTGGCGGATCAGATCGAAGTCCCGCTCCGGCCATTGCGGCCAGGCCTCGCCGAACACCTCGCGCAGCTCGTCCGGATAGCGGCCCAGGAACACCGGATCGAGGTACTGCCGGTTCATGTAGGCCTCGGCGCGTGCCGTCGCGGCAAGATCGGCGGGGCTCTGCGAGGCGGGGTACTTGGGTTCGAGGTTGACCACCAGGCCGATCCGGTGCCGGCCGCCGGCGCGATACGCCTGCACCGCGGCGCCGTGCGCGCGCAGCAGATGGTGCGAGGCGATCGGTGCCTCGTAGGGGCTGCGGTGGCCCGGCGCCAGGGCGCCATGCAGGTAGCCGCCGTCGGTGACCACCCACGGCTCGTTGAGCGTGGCCCACAGCGGCACGCGGTCGTCGAGCGCGCGGAAGCAGACGTCGGCGTACTCGGCGAACCAGTGCGCGATATCCGGGTTCAGCCAGCCGCCGCGATCGTCCAGCGCCGCCGGCAGGTCCCAGTGGAACAGCGTGACCATCGGCTGGATGCCGTGCTCGAGCAGTGCATCGACGAGGCGCTGGTAGAAGCCGAGACCGGCCGCATTGACCGCGCCGGTGCCGGCGGGCAGCACGCGGCTCCAGTTGATGCTGAAACGGTAGGCCTTGAGGCCCAGTTCGGCCATCAGCCGCACGTCGTCGCGGAAACGCCGGTAGTGATCGCAGGCGGTATCGCCGGTGTCGCCGTCGCGCATCATGCCGGGCGTGTGCGCGAAGCGTTGCCAGATGCTGGGGCCGGCGCCGTCGGCCAGCGGCGAGCCTTCGATCTGGTAGGCGGACGTGGCGCAGCCCCAGAGAAAACCTTCGGGAAAAGTGAAGGCGTGCTTGCGATCCATGGATGCCCCTGCGGCGATCGGTATGAAAACGATTACATGGCAGAATACCAGCAAAGCCGCAAGGATCGAACCGCTGCTAGGGTTGTTTCGGGCCGGTGCGACCGGCATCACGGCGAGGGGGCAAAACGGATGGCGAGCGTTCGGCTCGACGGGGTGCGCAAGGTCTACGAGCAGGGCCAGGTGGCCGTCGCCGGCGCCAGCTTCGAGGTGGCCGACGGCGAGTTCATGGTGCTGGTCGGCCCCGTCGGGCTGCGGCAAGACCACGCTGTTGCGGATGATCGCCGGCCTCGAGGCGATCAGCGCGGGCACGCTGCAGATCGACGGCCGCACGGTCAACGACCTGCCGCCCAAGGACCGCGACATCGCCATGGTGTTCCAGAACTACGCGCTCTATCCGCACATGAGCGTGGCCGAGAACATGGGCTTCGGCCTGCGCCTGCGCGGGGTGGCGCGCGCCGAGATCGAACGCCACGTGCGCGAGGCGGCGGCGGTGCTGGAGCTGACCGCGGTGCTGGAGCGCAAGCCGCGCCAGCTCTCGGGCGGCCAGCAGCAGCGCGTCGCCCTGGGCCGGGCGCTGGTCCGCCAGCCGCAGGTGTTCCTGCTCGACGAACCGCTGTCCAACCTCGACGCCAGGATGCGCATGACGATGCGCACCGAGCTGGTGCGCCTGCACCGGCGCCTGCGGGCGACGATGATCTACGTCACCCACGACCAGCTCGAGGCGATGACCCTGGGGCAGCGCATCGTGGTGATGCGCGGCGGCGAGATCCAGCAGATCGACACGCCGATGCGCATCTACGCGCGGCCCGCCAATCTGTTCGTGGCCGGCTTCCTCGGCAGTCCGGCGATGAACCTGCTGCGCGGCCGGCTGCAGGTGGGCGACGAGGTCCACCTGCAACTCGACACCGGCCTGCGGGTCGCGCTCGGCCCGGCGCGTGCCCTCGAGGGGCTCTGCACCGCCTGCACGGGGCGCGAGATCGTGCTCGGCCTGCGCCCGGAGGACCTGCGCGTGATCGAGGACGCCGCGGGCGAAACAGCAGCCTTCGAGGCGACGCTGGAAGTGATCGAGCCGGTGGGCAGCGAGGCCTATCTGCACTTGCGCATGGGTGCGCACGAGCTGGTGGCGCGGGTTGCGCCCGACCGGCTGCCGCAACCCGGTCAGCGCCTGCGGCTGGGATTCAGCGTCGACAAGCTGCATGTTTTCGACACCGCGAGCGAGCAGCGCATCGACCTCGATGCGCCCCGGCCCTGAGCGTCGCATCCCTCGCGCCCGAGGCGTCCATGAGCCCGATCCGGCACCGCTCCCTGTGGCAACCACTGGCGCTGATGCTGCTCCTGCTGGCCGGGCTGCCGGCCGGACGCGCGGCGGAGGCCGGCGCCCCGCGCACCGAGATCGGCGTGCTCGGCGGCGCGGCCTACCGCATCGACGTGCCCGCGCACTGGAACCGCGGCCTGGTCGTTTTCTTCCACGGCTATCAGCTGAGCCCGGAACGTTTCGTGCCGGGCCCGCTGCCGCTGGATCAGCGCGTCGTGCTCGCGCGCGGCTACGCGCTGATCCAGTCCGGCTATCGCGAAGGCGGCTGGACGCTGGATCAATCCCTGCGCGACACCGCGGCAGTGGAACGCCGCTTCGAGGCGCGGTTCGGCAAGCCGCGCGAGACGCTCGTCATGGGCCTGTCGATGGGCGGTCTGCTGACGGTCAAGGCGCTGGAGACCAGACCCGCACGCTATGCCGGCGGCTTGGCATTGTGCGGCGCGATCATGCCCAGCGACCGACTGCAGCGGCGCGCGTTCGCGCAGCTCGCGGCGCTGGACTACTACGAGCCGGGTCTGCTGGGCGACCCGACCCGGGTGCCCGCGGACTACCGGCCCGGCGACGCGGTCACGGCGCGTGTGCGTGCGGCGCTGTTGCATGATCCGCGTGCCCTGCACACGCTGGGCGTGCTGGTGGGCTCCGACGACCCCGGGGTGATCGCCGGCGTGCTGGCCTTCGAGCGCTACCTGATCGGCGATATCGAGCGCCGCGCGGGCGGCAATCCCTTCGCAACCGAGAGCTACCTGTATCTGGGCACCGGTGACGATATCGCGCTGAACGCCGGCGTGCGCCGCTACGCCGCCGACCCCGCAGCAGCGCGCTGGCTCGAGCGCCACTACACCCCGACCGGCCGCTTGACCCGGCCGCTGCTCGAACTGCACACCCTGCACGATCCGCTGGTCCACGCCGACGTCGGCACGGCGTACGCCCTGCTCGCGCAACATCAGGGCGACGCTGCCGAATTCGTGCAGCAGTACGTGCCGCTCGCCGGCCACTGCACCTACACGCCTGCTGACGTGGCGCGCGCTTTCGACGAATTGCTCGAATGGGTGCACCA
>JAJYMF010000225.1 GCA_021787175.1 Pseudomonadota bacterium
CGCCTTCACAGGTGCCCAGGCGATCGGCCTGCGCGGTCAGCACCCAGCGCAGATCGAGATCGGTCACCTCGATGGCGATGCGGCGATCGGCCAGGAACGCCAGCTTGCCGGCCCGCAGCGGCGCCTGCAGCACGCGCCGGGTGACCGACTCCAGCAGCCGCCGCTGCCAGGCGTCGGGAACGACACGCAGCGGCAACGCCAGGCGCCGCGGAGGCGGCAGCAGGCGCAGCAGGCGCTGGCGCCAGGCGTCCGCGAACGCCGGCGCCCGATCCGCGGCGGATGCCTCCAGCGCGCCCGTGCGCTGCTGCTGCGCTACGGCGCAGTCGATCGCGACGCGCATCAGCCGTTCACCGTCGGCGGGATCGAGATGGTGTCGCGCCGCGCGCTGGCGGGCGCGCTCCTGCACCTGCTCTTCGCGATCCGGATCGCGCAGCGGCAGGCCGTCGTGCTGTTTGCGCGCCATCAACGACGCCACCACGCGCTGGCGCAACGCGAGTCCGTCGATCAGGGCGTCATCGATCAGGTCGATCAGGAAGCGATGGCCCGCGGGGGGCAGGGGCACTGCAGGCGGCATGGGGCGGAACCTCCGCCGCCTTGATACCGCGGCGACGACCAGCCCGCCTTGTCCTGGATCAAGACCGCGGCGGACTGCGGCCGTTAGTCATGCTCAGTGGCCGTTGCGGGCACGTAGCGGCACTCGGACTCGACCTTGGCGATCTCGGGGATGCTGCCGCTGACGCAGCTCCAGCTGACCGCGTGACGGCTGGCGTCAAGTTTCGGTGTCAGCGTCACGCCGACCGCATCCGGGCTGACCGCGCCGGTGAAGCCGATCGACAGCACACCGCCCGGGCCGACCACGATATGGCTGATCTCGTTGCTGGTGAGATAGTCGGGGGCGCCGACCTTGGCGGCGGCGTTGCTGGCCGGCGCGCTGCCATTGGCGATCATGGCGTTGGCGACCGCGGCCTTGACCGAGGCCAGCAGCAGCGAGCTGAGCGCCACGTGCAGCGCATTGGGGTTGATCGGCGGACCGACCGGCGCGGCCGGAGCCTGCGCCTGCGCTGCGGTCGAGAGAACCAGCAGGGAAACGGCGATGATACTGCGACGAAGCGGCATGGCGAATCCTCAGAATGCGTTGATGCCGGTGATTTCGCGGCCGACGACCAGCTGGTGCACGGTCTCGGTGCCCTCGTAGGTGATCACCGATTCGAGATTGAGCGCATGCCGGATCGGCACGTACTCGACGGTGATGCCGGCGCCGCCGAGGATGTCGCGCGCTTCGCGGGCGATGTCGATGGCCATGCGCACGTTGTTCCACTTGGCGAGACTGACCTGGGTCGGCTGCATCCTGCCGGCGTCCTTCAGTCGCCCCAGCTGCAGCGACAACAGTTGCGCCAGCGTGATGCGCCGGGCCATGTCGGCGAGCTTGAGCTGCACCGCCTGGGTGGCGGCGATGGGCTTGCCGAAGATGATGCGGTCCCTGGCGTAGTCGATCGCCTGGCTGTAGCAGGCGATGGCGGCGCCGATCGGGCCCCAGGTGATGCCGTAGCGCGCCTGCGTCAGGCAGCCCAGCGGACCTTTCAGGCCCTTGACCTTGGGCAGGCGGTTGGCGTCCGGCACGCGCACGTGGTCGAAGAACAGCTCGCTGGTGACCGAGGCGCGCAGCGACATCTTGCGGTGGATGTCGCGGGTTTCGAAGCCCTTCATCCCGCGCTCGACGATGAAACCCTGGATGCCCTCGTCGGGCATCGCCCAGACGATCGCGATGTGCGCCAGGCCGCCGTTGGTGATCCACATCTTGGCGCCGTTGAGGATCCAGTCGCCGCCGTCGCGTTTGGCATGCGTCTTCATGTTGCCGGGATCGGAGCCGCCGTGCGGTTCGGTCAGCCCGAAGCAGCCGATCACCCTGCCGGCCGCCATGTCGGGCAGAAATCGGCGCTTCTGCTCCTCGCTGCCGTAGGCGAAGATCGGGTACATGCACAGCGAGCTCTGCACCGAGACGAAGCTGCGGATGCCAGAGTCGCCGCGTTCGAGCTCCTGGCAGATCAGGCCGTAGCTGACCGCGTTCATGCCGCCACCGCCGTACTCGGTCGGCAGCGACGATCCCAGCAGACCCAGTTCGGCGATCTCGGGGATCAGGTCCGTGGGGAACACACCCTGGTCGAAGCAGTCGCCGATGATCGGCAGCACGCGCTCGTCGGTGAAACGGGCGACGCTGTCTTGCACCATGCGTTCCTCGTCGCTGAGCAGCGAGCGCACGTCGTAGAGGTCGTGGGGATTGAGCGAGACGGCCATGCGGGCTCCGGCGGGTCGGCAAACCCCGCGATTCTAGCAGCGCGGCATGAATGCCCGGCCACCCACGCGCGATCTGCGCCGGGTCGCGCGCGTCGCGTCCGGCTCAGCGATTGGCGACGCCGTGCGGCACGTGGCCGGTGGCGACGTGACGGCGCGCCGACTCGACGTTGGCGCGCGAGTCGTCGAAAAAGATGTCGGCGGCGAAGGCTTCGAGAAACGGTCCCTTGTCGCGACCGCCGAGGAACAGCGCCTCGTCGATGCGCACGCCCCACTGGCGCAGGGTCAGGATCACGCGCTTGTGCGCCGGCGCCGAGCGGGCGGTGACGAGCGCGATGCGGATCGGCGAAGCCTCCGCCGGAAATGCCGCCTGCAGCCGCTGCAGCGCGGCGAGAAAGCCGCGGAATGGTCCGCCCGCCAGCGGCTCGGCCGCGCGCTCATGCTCGTTGCGGTGAAAGGCATCCAGGCCCTGCTCCTGCGAGACCCGCTCGGATTCGTCGGCGAACAGCACGGCGTCGCCGTCGAAGGCGATGCGCAGTTGCTCGGGATGACCGCCGGCCGCCGTCGACGGCAGGATGGTCGCCGCCGCCACGCCGGCCTCCAGCGCGCGGCTGACGTCCTCGGCGTTGGCCGAGAGGAACAGGTCGGCGCCGAACGGATGCACATAGTCCGAGGTCGGCGCGCCGCTGGTGAAGGCGGCGCGCGCGATGTCGAGCCCATAGTGCTGGATCGAGTTGAAGATGCGCAGTCCGGTGTCGCCGGAGTTGCGCGACAGCAGGATCACCTCGACCTGCGGCGCCTGCGGCGAGCGCGCATTCAGATGCAGCAGCTTGCGGACCAGCGGAAACGCGACGCCCGGCGCCAGCGGCTGGTCCTCATGCGCGATCTGGTAGCGGCGGTAGGCATCCAACCCCTCGCGTTCGAACAGGGCGTGGCTGTCGCCCAGATCGAACAGCGCGCGCGAGGAGATCGCCACCACCAGGCGGTCATCGGCAGCGGCGTGCGGGTCGTGGGCGTTCGGCGTGCTCATGGCGGAAGTGTAGAGGACCCGGGTCCCGGCTCTCGGCTCTCGGCTCTCGGCTCTCGGCCTCAGAGCGTGAACTGCTCGTCGAGGATGCGCTGTTCGAGGCGATGGTCGGGATCGAACAGCAGGGTGACCGGTCGTGCACGGTCAACGCCGACCGCCACCTCGACGACGTCGCGCACCTCGATGAAATCGGCGGTGGCGCTGACCGGGCGTTCCTGCGGCATGCGCACGCGGATGCGCACATCGGTCGCCGCCGGCAGGATCGCGCCGCGCCAGCGCCGCGGCCGGAACGGGCTGATCGGCGTCAGCGCCAGCACGTTGGCATCCAGCGGCAGGATCGGCCCGTGCGCGGAGAGATTGTAGGCGGTGGAGCCGGCCGGCGTGGCCAGCAGCACGCCGTCGCAGACCAGTTCGTGCAGCTTGACGGCGCCATCGAGTGCGAGTTCGAGGTGCGCCGCCTGATTGGTCTGCCGCAGCAGCGACACCTCGTTGAAGGCCAGCGCCTCGCAGTGGTTGCCGGCGGCGTCGCGGGCGCGCATGGCGAGCGGATGCAGGACCGCGGGATGCGCCGCCGCGATGCGTTCGGGCAGGTCGCGGTCGGCGTACTGGTTCATCAGAAAACCCACGCGGCCGAACTTCATGCCGTACACCGGCACGCCGCGTGCGAGGTGCGCGTGCAGGGTGCGCAGCATGAAGCCGTCGCCGCCCAGCGCCACGATCACGTCCGCCTCGCCCATGCTGACGCCGCGGTAACGGCGGCTGAGCGCGACCTGTGCGGCCTGCGCCTCGGTGGTGGGGTTGGCGATGAAAGCCATGCGCTGCGCCATCGTGTGCTTCCTCCGCCGCGGCCGGACGCGACGGCGCGAGCTTAGCGCGAGCCGCTCGCCGCGTGCCGCGGCTCAGCCCAGCAGCTTGGCGATGATCGCCTGATACAGCCCCGGCAGGCGCTCGAGCTCGTCCAGCGCGACGTGTTCGTCGACCTTGTGGATGCTGGCGTTGACCGGACCGATCTCGACGATCTCGGCGCCCAGCGGCGCGATGAAGCGCGCATCCGAGGTGCCGCCGCCGGTGCTGAGTTCCGGCTCGACGCCGCAGGTCTCGCGGCACACCGCTGCCGTGATTTCGCGCAGTCGCCCGGGCGGCGTCAGGAACGGCTCGCCGGACAGATCCCAGTCGAGCGCAAAGTCGAGCCCGTGCCGACGCAGGATGGCCTCGACCCGCGCCATCAGCGTGGCCGCAGGACTGGCGGTACCGAAGCGGAAATTGAACTGTGCCGCGAGCGCGCCCGGAATCACGTTGCCGGCGCCGGTGCCGGCGTGCAGGTTCGACACCTGCAGCGAGGTCGGCGGAAACGCCTCGCTGCCCTCGTCCCAGCGCGTCGCCACCAGTTCCGCCAGCGCCGGCGCCAGGGCATGGATCGGATTCAGCGCCAGATCGGGATAGGCGACGTGGCCCTGCACGCCGCGCACGCTCAGCGCGCCGGACAGCGAGCCGCGGCGGCCGACGCGGATCAGGTCGCCGAGGCGCCGTTGCGACGACGGCTCGCCGACCACGCAGTAGTCCACGCGCTGGCCGCTGGCGCGGAAATGCTCGGCGAC
>JAJYMF010000106.1 GCA_021787175.1 Pseudomonadota bacterium
CGGCGTCCAGCAGCGCTTCGCGACTGGGGACATGCCAGTAGAAGCTGCCCTTGGTGACGCCCAGCGAACGCGCCAGCCCCTCCACGTTGAGGGCGCTCACGCCTTGCTCGGCGATCGTTTCGAGCGCGGCGCGCTCCCAGTCGGCGGCGCTGAGCCGGCTGCGGTCGGCGCGAGTCAGATCCCGGACCATACTGTTCATGCTCGGATAGTACGGCGATCGCGGCGCATGTGTCCATACGCTTGCGTATTGAATCGTACGCCGCAAGCCGTGACACTGGCCGCTGTCCCGGTGCGCAGTGACTTGCACAGATCCGCCGGTTCCGTCTCGACCGAGCAGCCATGAGCGCGCGTCAAACACCCCCGATGTATCGCGAAACCTTCCGCGCACCCGACGGCGTGCCGCTGGCCGTGGAGCGCTGCGGCGCGCCGGATGCGCCGGTGCTGTTATTCGCGCACGGGTTTGGCCAGACGCGTCAGGCCTGGCGTGGCGCGGCGACGGCGCTGGCGCGAGCGGGCTGGCAGTGCGTCAGCTTCGACGCGCGCGGGCACGGCGAGAGCGGCCGCGTGGCAGGCGGCGCCTATCACCTGTGGCAATTCATCGACGACCTGCGCGCACTGGCTGGCGCGCAGCCCGATCCGCCGGTGCTGGTCGGCGCCTCGATGGGCGGCCTGATCGGCATCGCGGTGGCGGGCGACACGACGCGGCCCGCGGCGTTCTCGGCGCTGGCGTTGGTCGACATCACCCCGCGCTGGGAAGCGGCCGGGGTGGCGCGCATCCTCGCCTTCATGCGCGCGCATCCCGACGGGTTTACCGATTACGAGCATGCCGCACAGGCCATCGCCGCATACCTGCCGCATCGCGCCGGGCGCAGCAGCGAGGCGCGCCTGCGCAGACTGCTGCTGCGCGGCGCGGATGGCCGCTTGCGCTGGCACTGGGATCCGGCGTTGCTGGACGTGGTCGAGCACGAGGGCAAAGCGCATCAGCAGGCCCTCCTGGAAGCCACGGGCAATATCCGCATACCCACGCTGCTGCTTTCGGGCGCCGCCAGCGATGTGGTTTCCGAGCGCACGGTCGATGAGTTCATGCGCCTGCTGCCGCAGGCTGTTCATGTGCGGGTGGCGGGGGCGACGCATATGCTGGCCGGCGACGCCAACGACGCGTTCGTCGCTGCGCTGGGCGGTTTTCTAAGTACGCTGCCGCGCGCGTCGACGGCGGCGGTGTATTGAAGACGTGGTGATGACGCCGGACAAGGATCCCCGGCACGCGGCTCGAATGCTGCGAGTGTCCGATCCGTCGTCAGCGGGTCCGGCATGCGCCGGACCGGCGATCTCGGGAACGTGCAGGCGCGCGCCGACTCGACCTATTGCGAGGAGAGAACCATGAGCGTTGTGCTGATTGTCGTTGCCCTGCTGCTGCTGGGGGCGGTCCTGGCCTTCGTGCGGGTCGGAGCGCTGGCCTGGTCGCTGACCAGTATCGTCGTTGCCGGTGCCGCGGGCCTCGCCGCCGGCGACGCGCATGCGGCGCTGGTCGCGGCGATCGTGGTGGCACTGTTGACGCTGCCGTTCGCGCTGCCGCCGCTGCGCCGTGTGCTGTTCAGTGGCCCGCTGCTGAAGGCGTTCGCGCGCGCGTTGCCGCGCCTTTCCGATACCGAGCGCACCGCGCTGGATGCCGGGACCGTGGGCTTCGAGGCCGAGCTGTTTTCCGGCAAGCCCGACTGGCGCAAGCTGCTGGCGGAACCCAAGCCGCGGCTCAGCGCCGAGGAACAGGCGTTCCTCGACGGGCCGGTGGAGATGCTCTGCGCCATGCTGGACGACTGGCGGATCACCCACGAACTGGCCGACCTGCCGCCCGAGGTCTGGGCGTTCCTCAAGCGCGAGAAGTTTTTCGGGATGATCATCCCGAAGCGTTACGGCGGCCTGGAGTTCTCGGCGCTGGCGCACTCGGCGGTGCTGCAGAAAGTCTCCAGCATCTGCCCCACGGCGTCCTCGACCATCGCCGTGCCCAACTCGCTGGGTCCGGCCGAACTGCTGCTGCACTACGGCAGCGAGGAGCAGAAGAGCTACTACCTGCCGCGCCTGGCCGACGGCCGCGAGGTGCCCTGTTTCGCGCTTACCGGTCCTTACGCGGGCTCCGACGCCACCTCCATTCCCGACTACGGCATCGTTTGCAGAGGCCAGTGGAAAGGCGAGGAGGTAACGGGTGTGCGTCTGACCTTCGACAAGCGCTACATCACGCTGGCGCCGGTCGCCACGATCATCGGGCTGGCCTTCCGCCTCTACGACCCCGAGCATCTGATCGGCGGCGAGGAGGATCGCGGCATCACCCTGGCGCTGATTCCGCGCGAGACGGCCGGCCTCGACATCGGCCGCCGCCACATGCCGCTCAACATTCCGTTCCAGAACGGCCCGGTGCGCGGCAAAGACGTGTTCGTGCCGCTGACGCAACTGATCGGCGGCGCGGCCATGGCCGGGCAGGGCTGGCGCATGCTGGTCGAAAATCTGTCGGTGGGTCGCGCCATTTCGCTGCCGTCGAATGCCGCCGGTTTCACGCGCCTTGCCGTGGCCGCCACCGGCGCCTACGCGCGCTTGCGCAAGCAGTTCGGCCTGGCCATCGCGCGCTTCGAGGGTGTCGAGGAGGCGCTGGGCCGCATCGGCGGCATGAGTTATCTGGTCACTGCGCTGTCGCGCTCCACCGCGGCAGCGGTCGATCGCGGCGAGAAGCCCGCGGTCACCTCGGCCATCGCCAAGTACCACGCCACCGAGATCGGCCGCGAAGTGGTGCGCGACGCCATGGACGTGCACGGCGGCAAGGGCATCATCCTCGGGCCGGGCAATTACCTCGGCCGAAACTGGCAGGGCGCGCCGATCAGCATCACCGTCGAGGGCGCCAACATCATGACGCGCTCGCTGATGATCTTCGGCCAGGGTGCCATCCGTTGTCATCCGTGGGTGCTGAAGGAGATGGCCGCAGTGGCCGAGCCGGACCGCCGCAAGGCGCTGCGCGATTTCGACGCCGCGCTGTTCGGCCATGTCGGCTTCGGCCTGTCCAATGCGGTGCGCAGCTTCATGCTGGCGTTGAGCCTGGGCCGGCTCAGCTACGCACCCGGCGACGCGCACATCCGCCGCTACTATCGCAAGCTCAACCGCTACTCGGCGGCGCTGGCACTGTGCGCGGACGTGGCCATGGGCACGCTGGGCGGCCGGTTGAAGTTCAAGGAGAAGCTGTCGGCGCGGCTGGGCGACGTGCTCAGCTATCTGTACATCGGCAGCGCGCTGCTGAAGCGTTACGAGGACCAGGGACGACCCGACGCCGAGCGGCCGCTGTTCTCCTTCGCCTTCCACGAGAGCATCTGGCGGCTGCAGAATGCGCTGGACGGCGTGATCCGCAACTTCCCCATCCGCCCGGTAGCCTGGCTACTGCGTCTGCTGGTGTTCCCGCTGGGCCGGCGCGAGGTGCCGCCGTCCGACCGTCTGAGCCGTCGTGTGGCCGCCGCCATCACCGCGCCCGGCGCTGCACGCGACGCCATGCTGCAGTGGTGTTACCTGACGCCCACGCCCAACCATCCGGTCGGGCGCCTGCACGCACTGCTGCCCGAGGTGGTGGCCGCTGAGCCGGTGGAGCGCAAATTCCAGAAGGCGCTGAAATCCGGGCAAATCAAGGCGCACGACTACATGGCACAAGTCGATCAAGCCGTGCAGATGGGCGCGATCAGCGGTGACGAAGGCCGCCTGCTGAAGCACCTGCGCGAGGCGGGCGCCGAGTTCATCAACGTCGACGATTTCGATCCCGCCGATCTGCGCGCCGGCAAGACCGCGCACGCTGACACGGCTGCGGGGAGCGTTGCGCGGGTGGCCTGAATATCCGTGATCGCGGAACTCTCGCGCCGACCGCGGTTACCCATGGACGCGCCTTGTCGGATGCGCCCCGGGGCAGCTTCGCGACGGCAGGGGATTTTCACTCACGGTTGTGACGCCATTCTCTAGTCGACTTGCGCCGTCGCGTGTTCGCGCGTGGCGGCCAGGGTGATGCCGGGCCAGCGTTCCTCGGTCAGTTGCAGGTTGACGCGCGAGGGCGCCAGATACACCAGCTCGCCGGCTGCATCCAGCGCCAGGTTCATGGCGTTTTTCTCGCGGAACTCATCCAGCTTCTTCGCATCCGCGCAGCGTACCCAGCGCGCGGTGACGATGCCGACGGTCTCGAAGCCGGCATCCACGCCGTACTCGTCCTTGAGGCGATAAGCCACCACATCGAACTGCAGCACGCCCACCGCGCCCAGGATGAGATCGTTGGACAGCAGCGGGCGGAAGAATTGCGTAGCGCCCTCCTCGCTGAGCTGCGCCAGGCCTTTCTGCAACTGTTTGAGTTTCAGCGGATCGCGCAGCCGCGCGCGGCGGAACAGCTCGGGCGCGAAATTGGGAATGCCGGTGAAGGCCAGCTTTTCGCCCGTGCTGAAGGTGTCGCCGATGCCGATGGTGCCGTGGTTGTGCAGGCCGATCACGTCGCCGGGCCACGCGGCCTCGGCGATTTCTCGGTCGGAGGCCATGAAGGTCAGCGCGTTGGCCAGCTTGATTTCCTTGCCGGCGCGCACGTGCAGTACCTTCATGCCGGACTCGTAGTGGCCCGAGCACACGCGCAGGAACGCCACGCGGTCGCGGTGCTGCGGATCCATGTTGGCCTGGATCTTGAACACGAAACCGCTGAAGTTTTCCTCGGCGGGATCGACCGGACGGGTGGTGGTGGCGCGCGGTCGCGGCGCCGGCGCGTGCTCGACGAAGAAATCGAGTAGCGGCTGCACGCCGAAATTGTTCACCGCCGAGCCGAAGAACACCGGCGCCTGGCGCCCGGCCAGGTAGGCCGCGCGGTCGAACGGATGCGAGGCGCCCTGCACCAGTTCCAGCTCGTCGCGCAGTTCGCG
>JAJYMF010000144.1 GCA_021787175.1 Pseudomonadota bacterium
TCGTTCTCGTGGCAGGAGCCGGCGAGATGCAGATGCAGCACCCGGCGCTGGCGCAACATCAGCGCGCCGCCCGCGGCCATCAGCAGTCCGATCGGCATGTAAAGCGCCTGTTCCAGCCAGCGGTTCTGCATCCAGTGCGACAGGCCGAGCCAAGCCAGCTCGCTGGCGATCGCACGCTGTACGGTAAAACTCAGCGAGAACAGCAGGCCGGCGCGCAGTCCCTTGCGGCCGGAATGACCGCCGATCGCGTAGCTGAAGGTGATCGGCCAGGTGTGCTCGTCCGGCACCACGCCGTGCACCAGACCCAGCAGCCATGCCGTGACCAGTGCCGCCAGCACGCCAGGGTGGGAAGGGTTCCAGAGATCGATGGCGGGCATGGACGATTCCGTGGCAAGCGATGCATGCCGCTGCACGAGGTCGCAGCGGCCGGCAGCGGACAGCATAGAGAGTCTGTCAAGCCGTGGCTGGATGGTCATCGACGGCGGCGGACCGCTGCGTGCATTTTGTCCCGGCCGACAGCCGACAGCCGACAGCCGACAGCCGACAGCCGGCCGCGTCGCGGGACACGACTCAACGTGCGGGCAGGGCGAAGGCTTGCGCGGCCATCACGGCCTCCTCGTCGGTGGCCAGGGCCAGGATGGGGATGCGGCTGGCCCTTGCGCGGACTGTTACGCGCCCAGACACCGCGCGTGATCCACGCCGACTTCGGCAGCGGCAACGCGGGATTCGAGCATACTGCGGGCGTGCCGCAGCGCCGCAGCGCCGCAGCGCCGTAGCGCCGCAGCGCCGAAGCGGCTCAAGGCACCAAGGTCACCGGCACGCGCGCCTCGTCGAGCAGCGAGCGCGACACCGACCCCGCCAGCCAGCGCATCAGCGCGCCCTTTTCGGTATGCCCGATGACGACCTGCGCCGCGCCTGCCTCATGCAGCTCCTGCAACAGCAGCAGCGCCGGCGGCCCGACCATGACCCGCGAGGTCAGCTGGATGCCTGCAGTCGCGGCCTGCTGGCGCAGGCTTTCGAGTGCGGTCTCGGACTCGCTGACCAGCGCGTCGTCGGCACCGCCGGTGCCGGCCGCATACTCCGGCGCAAGATCGAGCACGGTCACCGCATGCAGCGGGCGCTGGGTCCAATGCGCCAGATCGAGCGCATAGGCAAATGCATGCTGCGCGGGCGTCGAACTGTCGAAAGCCAGCAGGATGGGAGCGGCGGAAGCTTGCATGGCGGGCATGATGGCACCTCAGAGTCGTTGCGAGAGCGGACCGTGCGTGGCGGTGCAGGTCCGCAAGGCCAGTGTGAGCGCGGCGCGCACGGCCACATTGACGCGGATCAACGTTGGGGCGTGGCGGCAGGGCGACCGAAGCCGGTGCCGCGTTGCAGGCTAGGCCTTGACCGGAATCAAGGGCGGCGATCGCACGCGAGGTAAGGTTTGCCGGGCGAGGTCACCACGGAGGCGCGCGCATGATCCGTTTCAGCAGCCACGGCGCCGCCAAGCAGGTGACCGGCTCCTGCCATCGCGTCGAAACGCAGCGCGCCCGAGTGCTCGTGGACTGCGGCCTGTTCCAGGGCGGCCGCGAGATCGAGGAGGAAAACACCGCCGACTTCGGCTTCGACGCCACGACCGTCGACGTGCTGCTGCTGACCCACGCGCACCTGGATCACTGCGGCCGCCTGCCGCTGCTGCACAAGCGCGGCTTTCGCGGGCGCATCGTCGCCACCGCCGCCACCCGCGAGCTGGCCCGGCTGGTGCTGCTCGACGCCGCCGGCCTGCAGGAGGAGGACGCGCGCCGCGCCGAGCGCCGCACCCATCGCAGCGGCGAGCCGGCGCCGGCACCGCTGTACGGGATCACCGACGCGCTGCGGGTGATGGACCTGTTCGATGCGCCGGTGGCCTATGGTGAGCGCCGCGAGGTCGCGCCCGGTTGCCATGCCACCTTCGTCAACGCCGGCCACATCCTCGGCTCGGCCTCGGTGTTCGTCGAGATCGAAGATGCCGCGGAACGCGTCAGCGTGCTGTTCTCCGGCGACCTCGGCCATCCCGGCCGGCCGCTGCTGGACGACCCCGCACCGCCGCCGCGCGCGCCCGACTACGTGGTGATGGAAACCACCTACGGCGACCGCGATCATCGCCCCTGGGACGCCTCGGTGATCGAACTGGTCGAGGCCGTGGCCGCCACCCATCGGCGCGGCGGCAACGTGGTTATCCCGACCTTCGCGCTGGAGCGCGCCCAGGAGATCCTCTACGCGCTGCATCGGGGCATTGCCCGCGGCGCGCTGCCGGCGCACCTGCCGGTGTTCCTCGATTCGCCGATGGCGATCTCGGCGACCGGGATCTTTCGCGATCATCCCGAGGCGCTGCGCGCCGCGGTGGTCGCCGAGTTCAACCGCGACCATCCGCTCGATCTGCCGGGCCTGCGCTTCACCCGCGAAACCGCCGAGTCGATGGCGATCAACGCGATCCGCGGCGGCGCGGTGATCCTGGCCGGCTCCGGCATGTGCACCGGCGGGCGCATCCGCCACCACCTGCGCCACAATCTGTGGAATCCGGCCAGCAGCGTGATCTTCGTCGGCTATGCCGCGGCGGGCACGCTGGCGCGCCGGATCATCGACGGCGCCACGCGCGTGCGGCTGTTCAACGAGGAGGTGCAGGTGCAGGCCGCGATCCACACCATCAACGGCTTCTCGGCGCATGCCGGGCAGAGCCAGCTGCGCGCGTGGCTGGCGCGCTGCGGTCAGCCGCATCGGGTGTTCCTGGTGCACGGCGACTACGATCGCGGCATGCAGGCGTTCGCGGCGCTGCTCGATCGCGACGGCATCGCCTGGCAGATGCCGGGCGCCGGTGAGCCGATCCTGCTGGGTGGGCAACGCCGGGACTGATACCCGTTCGCGATCAAGACACGAACACCGCGTAGCCCGGATGCAGCGCAGCGGAATCCGGGAGTGATGCTGCATCGAGCCCCGGATTCCGCCCCCATCGGGCTCCATCCGGGCTACGCGTTTTTTATATCCCGATCGGAGCGAGGAACTGCCACTATCGGACAAGGAAAAGCCCCAACCGAGAACAGTTGGGGCTTCAATAGTGGTGGAGGTGGCGGGAGTCGAACCCGCGTCCGAAGGCACTCCATCCCCGGCCCTACATGCTTAGCTCACCGTTTGGTCTCGCCCTGCGGCAACACGGTGGGCGAAGCACACCGCAGGACCAGCCCGTTTTGATTTGACCCGCGCTGACGGGCAGCGGCGCGGGCGATCCCGTGATGATGACCCTACATCCACGAGCACAGGCACAAGTGGGTTCGGGGCTTAGGCCTTAAGCGGCCAGAGCGTAGACGTCGTCGTTGGCGTCTGAATGTTTGCGGCTGGATTAACGAGGAAAGCTGCCCCCTCGGCATGCACCAGGCGATTTCGCGACCCCCGTCGAAGCCGTATCACCCCCGGGAGAGCGTCCGCTCTGATCCCAGTATGGGGCGCGCGGCGGGCGATCACAAGGCGGGCATCGGGCCGTGTCATCAACATTCGCCCCGGGCCTGCCAGGTGATCAGGCGACGGTCACGCGCACCAGCGACGGTTGCCCGCTCATGGCAAGCCCAGCATTTCCGTGCGCGTGCATGGCGCCGTTCTAGGCGCGCGGGTTGTGCGCGCGCAGGGTGCGCTGCTTCTCGCGATTCCAGTCGCGCTCCTTCTCGGCGGCGCGCTTGTCGTGCGCCTGCTTGCCGCGCGCCAGCGCCAGTTCCAGCTTGACGCGCTGGCCCTTCCAGTACAGCGCGGTCGGGATCAGGGTGTAGCCCTTGCGCTCGACGGCGCCGATCAGCCGGTCGATCTCCTCGCGGTGCAGCAGCAGCTTGCGGGTGCGGCGGTCGTCGGCGACGACGTGGGTGGAGGCCTGGATCAGCGGCGGGATCGAGGCGCCGAACAGGTACAGTTCGTTGCCCTTGACCAGCGCATAGGCCTCGCTGATGTTGATGCGCCCGGCGCGCAGGGCCTTCAGCTCCCAGCCTTGCAGGGCGATGCCGGCCTCATAGCGCTCGTCGAAGTGGTACTCGTGGCGCGCGCGCTTGTTGAGCGCGATCGTGCCCGAGCCCTTGCCGCTGTCCTTGGTCTTGGCCATGTCTGCCTGGGGCTGCCGTTAGAATCACCACATCGCATCGACCGCCCGAGCCGCCGTGACCCGCATACGCCGCAGCGCGCTGGTGCGCCATACGCCCGCGCAGATGTTCGATCTGGTGAACAAGGTCGAAGGATACCCGATGCGTTTTCCGTGGTGCGCCGATGCGCGCGTGCTGGAGCGCGGCGACGGCTATCTGGTGGCGCAGCTCAGCCTGCGCATCGCCGGCATGGTGCAAGCCTTCACCACGCGCAACGAGTTGGACGCGCCGCACCGCATTGCCGTGCGCCTGGTCGAGGGGCCGCTGAAGCAGATGGACGGTGTGTGGACGTTTACCGCATTGGGCGATGTCGGCTGCAAGGTCGAGCTCGATCTCGGCTTCGAGTTCGCCGGGCGCCTGACCGCGAGCGCGCTGCGGCTGGGGTTTCAGGGCCTGGCCGACCGCCTGGTGGACGATTTCTGCAGCGAGGCACAGCGTGCCTACGGCTGAGACGATTCGCGTCGAGGTGCTGTATGCGCCGCCACGAGGTGCTGCCTTTTGCGTGACGGTGATGTTGCCCGCGGATGCGCACGTCGGCGATGCCCTGCGGGCCAGCGGGCTGGCGCAACGGTATCCGGATGCGCCTTGCGTCGAAGGTCACGTCGGCATTCACGCGCGGCTGGTCGCGCTGGATACACCGCTGGCCGACGGCGATCGCGTCGAAGTCTATCGGCCGCTGGCCCAGGATCCGCGCGAGGCGCGGCGGCAGCGCGCGCGGCGCTGATCAGCCGCCACCGCCGCCCTAGATCGGA
>JAJYMF010000211.1 GCA_021787175.1 Pseudomonadota bacterium
CGGGATGCACGCCCTGAAGATCGTGCAGGAGCTTGCGCCGGACATCCCGTTCATTTTCGTGTCCGGCACGATCGGCGAAGAGGCGGCGATCGAAGCCCTGCAGCAGGGGGCCGCCGACTATGTGCTCAAGGAGAACCTTCGCCGGTTGCGGCCTGCCGTCGAACGGGCGCTGCGCGCCGCCGCGGTCCGCCGCGAAATGCAAGACATGCAGCGGGCCCTGCGCGAGAGCGAGGAGCGCTTCCGGACCATCGTGGAGACGACCGACGACTGGATCTGGGAGACGGATCAGCACGGTGTGAAGTGCTACGTGAACAGCAGCGTGATGAAGATCCTCGGCTATTCACCGGCCGAGGTTGTCGGTCGCAATGCGCTCGAATTGATGGCCGACGAGGATCGCGCCGAGGTCGAACGGGTGCTGCCGACCCTGGTGGCGACGAAGCGAGGCTGGCACCGGTGGATCCTGCGCTGGCGCCATCACGACGGCAGCATCCGGGTCCTCGAGAGCACCGCCCATCCGGTGCTCGACGCAACCGGTGCGCTGATCGGCTATCGCGGAGTCGATCGCGACGTGACCGAGCGCGTCCAGCAGGAAGCCAAGATCCAGCAGCTGGCGCGCATCCACGCGGTGCTGAGTGCCCTCGGCAACGCGGTCCTGCGCTCGCGTGACACGGCGGAGCTGCTCGACCTGTCCTGCCGGCTGGCGGTCGACCAGGGGGGATTCAAGGCGGCGGCAATCATGGCCCGCACGTCTGCAAACACCTTGACCCTGACGAGCAGCTTCGGTGACCCGGTCATGCTGGCCCTGGTCGCGAAACATGATCACTCACCCCCGGGTCCGGCCGGCGTCGGTGAGCCGCCCTTCATGGAGGCGATCCGGACGGCCTCGATCAGCGTGATCCGCGACGGATCCAGTGCGGAAACACCCGCCGGATGGTCTGCAGCGATGGCGCGCGCCGGCGTCGCCGCACAGATATCGCTGCCCATCGGCGCCGAACCCTGGGGGGTCATGACGCTGTTTGCCGGCACGCCGCAGACGTTCGACGATGAAGAGATCGACCTGCTCCGCCGGCTTACCGACGAAGTCGACTATGCGCGCGACTTCATCGCCAAGAGCGAGCGACTGGAGTTCCTGGCCTACAACAACCCCACCACCAGCCTGCCCAATCGGACTGCCTTCCGCGATCTCATCCTTTCCCGCCTGGAAGGCGGGCCGCAGGTGATCGCGATGATCGACATCGAGCGCTTCCGCCACATCAACCGCACGCGGGGGCGACGTTTCGGCGATGCGCTCCTGCGCGAGGTCGGATCGCGCCTCAGGTCGCTCGCTCCTGGCGGCGCTGTCCTGGCGCATCCCGGCGACGATGCCTTCGTGCTTGCCTTTGCGCAGGCCGGGGCCATCGCCGACGCCGCCCGCGACATCGAGGCGCTGCTGAGCCGGTGCACGGAGCTGCCCTTCATGATTCAAGGAGAGCAGGTCCATGCGCGATTCCATTGCAGTGTGCTGGCAGCGCCGCTGCAGGCCCAGACCCCGGACGCCATCGAGCACGGACTGGTCGCTGCGCTAGCCGAAGCCAAGGCGCTCGACCATCCGGTCCTGGTGTTCACGGAAGGGGCTCGACAGCGCATGGCGCGACAAGTGGGGCTCGAGCGCGACCTGCGCCGCGCACTGGTGAACCGCGAGTTCGAGCTTCACCTGCAGCCCAAGTACGGCGCGGTGTCGCAGCAATTGACGGGCGCCGAGGTCCTGTTGCGGTGGCGGCATCCGACCGAGGGGCTGGTGTCGCCTGCGGAGTTCATCCCGGTACTGGAGGACACGGGGGCGATCGTCGATGTCGGTGCGTGGGTTCGACAAGAAAGCCTGCGCATTGCCCGGCGCTGGCAGGCTCGTGGCCTGGGGACACGCCTGGCCGTCAATGTCTCGGCGCGAGAACTGAGACAGGTAAATTTCATCGGCAATTACGAAGCCCTGTTGGCTGCCGATGGCGACGGGCGCGCTCTGGAAGTCGAGATCACCGAGAGCTTGTTGATGGACGACATCGATCGCAGCATCGCGATCCTGCAAAGGCTGCGCGCGCTCGGCTGCCGGATCGCGATCGACGACTTCGGCACCGGCTACTCGTCCCTGAACTACCTTTCGCGGTTGCCGGCGGACGCGCTCAAGATCGATCAAAGCTTCGTCGCCCGGCTGTCGACCGACCAGGACACGCTGGCGCTGGTGAAAAACCTCGTCGAACTGGCACATTCCCTCGGTCTCATCGTCGTGGCCGAGGGCGTGGAGCATGCGGAACAGGCCGAGCTGCTCCGCCGCATGGGCTGCGATGAGCTGCAGGGCTTCCTGTTGGGGCGCCCGCTGCCCGTGGATGAGTTCGAGCGGACCGTTCTGGCCTGAGCGTCGGGTTGTCCCCGATTCCCGACGCGCCTCGTGGCCCGTTTCCGTTTTGTCACCCCAGCCTGCGGCCCGAAGTCGGTATTCGCACGGGCACTCTGACCCCGGTTCCGGACCGCAATCCGTTTCTGCGCGAACTGCTGATCACGTTCGGCGCATCCGGCTACGTGGCCCTGTACGAAATCGAGGACGAGCTCACCATCACCATCCTCGCCGTGCGCCACCCGCGCGAGGACGACTATCACTGAGCGGCGACAGAGCCGGTCCGTGCGGGGTTCCGGACCACGGGTTGGGATCTTCATCCCGTCGGATCGCTACCGCTTGCTCGTTTGGCGCTCGGCCTGGCGCTCCGCAATCAAGCGCTGCGCTGCCGATATCTGAGCCGGTGTCATCCGGCTGTTGAGGTTGGCGATCCTGCCGGACGCGTCTCTGTAGGAGAGACTGCCCAGCATCGAGTTGGCCCTGGCATTGGCATACCAGGCGTAGGCGCGAACGAGATCGCTCGACACCCCGTGTCCCTCGGCGTACATGTCGCCAAGATTGATTTGTGCCCTTGCATAGCCCTGTTGTGCGGCGAGGCGATACCACTGCAATGCCATTCGATCATCCTGCATCACGCCATCGCCTTTGGCGTACATCAGGCCAATGAGCGTTTGCGCGGGTGCGTAGTGCTGAGCCGCTGCGCTGCGGAGGTAAACCGAGGCGGTGGCGAAACTGCGCGGCACGCCGTCGACACCGAACAACAGCGCGCGCCCTTCCGCGAAGTCGGCACTCGTTCGCCGCAGAGTCAGCGCCGACGCGGTCTGAGGATAGGTTGCGAAGACACGCTGGCGATTTTCAGCGTGGGCGCTGCCCGCGAACAGAAAACCCAACAAACCCAGAAAAAGAACCCATTTCATGGCTTTGCGCTCCCGGTCGTGGACAGTGTTCTACCACGTCGGCTCGGGGACGCGCGCTGACTTTAGCCAATCGTAAAGCGGCGCCCAAAACCGGGAGCCAAGTACCCATGCGAATGGCGATCCCGGGTCATGCGAATACTCGAGGCAAAGCCAATGGACAAGCAGCCGCAGCGGTTCACCGCATTCGGTGTGCCCCCTTGTTTCCGCAGGCAAACTCGACCAGGAAAACGGCCACATCACCGATCGCTGTCCGGCCACACCACACCGCACGGCAAGGGGCACGGCGATCGCGCGTGCCCCGTCTTGCCTTAAAGAGCGCCCGCGGTATCGCTCACCGGCGGCAGCACCGGGTGATAGTCCGGATACGGCGGAACGGGATAGACCGGCGCCGGATGCTCCTTGAGGTCCTGCATCAGCACGTCGACCGCGCGCTCGAGCTGCGGATCGTGGCCTTCGCGCGTCAGCGCCGGGTTCTGCCAGACCTCGATGTCGGGCGCGATGCCGTGGTTCTCGACCTCCCAGTGACCGTGCAGGCCGGAGATCGCCCAGCGCGGCGCGGTGACGGTGCCGCCGTCGAGCAGGGCCGGGTAGCCGCCGATGCCGACCAGGCCGCCCCAGGTGCGCTCGCCGATCAGCGGACCGATGTGCATGCGCTTGAAGTACCAGGGCAGCGCGTCGCCGCCGGAGCCGGAGAACTGGTTGATCAGCATCACCTTGGGACCGAAGATCGCCTGCGTCGGCTCGGTGTAGGTCTGGCCCTCGCGCGTCATCACCCGGCTCATCGGGCGGCGCTGCAGGTAGTCGACGATGTAGTCGGCCAGCTGGCCGCCGTGGTTGTAGCGCTCGTCGATCACCGCGCCCTGCTTGTCGGTCTGCGCGAAGAAGTAGCGGTTGAAGCTGGCGTAGCCGCCGCCCGCGGTGTCCGGCAGATAGACGTAGGCCAGCTTGCCGCCGCTGAGGCGATCGACCAGGCGCCGGTTGTGCTCGATCCAGTCGAGATGACGCAGGCCGAACTCGCTCTTGATCGGCACCACGGTGACGTCGCGGGCGCCGCGGCCGTCGGCGTGCGGGCCGACCCGCAGCACCACCTGCTGGCCGACCGTCTGCTGGAAGTCGCTGTAGAGGTCGTCGCTGGCATGCAGCGGCCGGCCGTCGACCGCCAGCAGGTAGTCGCCGACGTGCACGTCGACGCCCGGCTGGGTCAGCGGCGCGTGCAGGTCGGGGTTCCAGTTCTCGCCGCTGTAGATGCGGCTGAAGCGGTAGCGGTCGTGATCCACGCTGTAGTCGGCGCCGAGCAGTCCGATGTCGATTTTGGTGATGTCCGGCATCGCGCCGCCGCGCACGAACATGTGGCCCACCGACAGGTAGGCGAGCATCTTGCGGAACAGGAAGTTGAGGTCCTGGCGGCTGCCGACACCGGCCAGATACGGGCGGAAGCGCTGCTCGGCGGCAGCCAGATCCAGGCCGTGATCATGCGGGTCGTAGAAGAAGTCGCGCTCGATGCGCCAGACCTCGGCGTACATCTGCGCCCACTCCTCGCGCGGCACCACGTGCACCTCCATGTCCGCGGTCTTGAGCTTGCCCTCGCCGGGCTTCACCGGCT
>JAJYMF010000221.1 GCA_021787175.1 Pseudomonadota bacterium
ACCTTCCCTAGAAGTTGTAGACCAGGTTGGTGGTCAGCAGGGTGTCGGTCTTGGCCGTGCCGGTGGCGGCGCCGCTGGCGATCGCGGCGCTGATGTTGCTGTTGTGGCGCGCCTGGTAGCCGACCTTCAGCGCCAGCCGCTTGTTCATGTCCACCACCAGGCTGGCGTCGTTCTGGGTGAAGGTGTTGAAGCTGGCCGCTTCGATCAGCAGGTGGTCCTCGATGCGGGTGCTGGCGGTCAGCTGGTGGCGGAACGCCATCAGCCCGCGGCCGATCATCGCGCCGCGCTCCTGGCTGCTGCCGGCCTCGCGGTAGCGCTTGTAGCCGGGGCCGACCTCGAACGCCAGCTCCGTCGACGGGGTCTTGATCACGGCGCGGTCGTAGCCCACCGACACCACGGTCTGGTAGCGGTACGGCGAAAAATCGTCGTGGTCGTAGCGCAGGTCGCTGAACAGCGCATTGCGGTCGTCCAGCTTCAGTCCGGATGCGGCATCGAAGGTGTAGCGGTTGGCGGTCACCGCGAAGCGGTTGAGCATGACCGGCTGGCCGTTGACGACGGTGGCGGTGCTGACCTCGCCGCGGCTGCGCAGGGCGCTGAAGTCGAAGGTGTCTTTCCACTCGCTGTCCTCGTAGCTGAACTTGAGGCCGGCGTTGAGGCTCTGCGAACGGGTGTTGCCGGTAGTGGCGGCGAGGCCCAGCTGGCCCTCGCCGTTCCAGCCGCTGCTGGTATCGGTGGGCAGGCGCGCGCTGCCGGGCAGGTCGGCGTCGCTGTCGGCGCGGGCGGCGGCGGGCAGCAGGGCGAGGGCGAGCAACAAGGCGAGCAGGTGCGTGCGCATGGCGGATCCGGATGGCGGGCGATGGATGCAGGGACCGCGCGCGACGGCGACGGTACCTTGATGGATCCGCGAGTCTGCCAGTGCGGCGGGTCCGGATCGAGAGGCGCCGCCGCGATCGTTCAGAAAGGCCACAGGCGCGGGATCAGCAGCATCGCGATCGTGCAGAACAGCAGGATCAGCGGAATGCCGACCTTGACGAAGTCGGTGAAGCGGTAGCCGCCGGCGTTGTAGACCATGGTGTTGGTCTGGTAGCCCACCGGGGTGGCGAACGAGGTCGAGGCGGCGAAGGCCACCGCCACCAGGAACGGCCGCGCATCGACGTGCATCCCCGCCGCGGTCGAAACCGCCACTGACACCATCAGCACCACCGAGGCGATGTGGCCCATCAGCTCGGTCAGCAGCGCGGTCATCAGGTACACGGCCAGCAGCATCGCCCACGGCCCGTAGTGGCCGATCGTGCCCAGCACCGCGCCGGAGAACAGGCGGGTGACGCCGGTGTGATCGAGCGCCAGCCCCAGCGGCATGATCGCGCCCAGCAGCACGATCACCTTCCAGTCCACCGCCTCGTAGGCGCTCTCGGTGTCGATGCAGCGGGTCGCTCCCATCAGCAGGCAGCCGAGCAGGGCGGCGATCATGATCGGCAGCCAGTTCAGCGCCGCCACCGCCACCACCGCCAGCACGATGCCGAGCGCCAGCGGCGCGCGTCGTCGCGCAGCAGCGGCGTGTTCGCGCTCGCTGAGCACGATCAGGCCGGAATGCCTGCGGATCACCGTCAGCTCGACGGCCGGCAGCAACAGCAGCAGCACGTCGCCAGGATTCAGGCGCACGTCGCGCAGCTGCTCGCGCAACACCTGGCCGCGGCGGTGCATCGCCAGCACGGTGGCGTTGTAGCTCCAGCGAAAATCGAGTTCGGCCAGGGTGTGGCCGACCAGCCGCGAGCCCGGCGCGATCATCACCTCGGCCAGCACGCCCTCGCCCTTGCCGAAGTCGGTGTCGTGCAGCTGGAACTCGGGCTCCAGTTCCAGCCGCTGGCGCCCGCGCAGCTCGTCCAGAGCGTCCCAGTCGCCGCGCGCCAGCAGAATGTCTCCGGCCGCGATCGGCTGTGCCCGCGGCGAGCCCATGTGCGCGTCGCCGCGCAGCAGCTCCAGCACGAAAATGCCGTGGTCCTCGGCGAGCTTGGCCTCGGCCACGCTGCGGCCGATCAGCGGCGAGTCCGGCATCACCCGCAGCTCGGTGATGTACTTGCCCAGCTGCCAGGTCTGGGTCAGCTCGACGTCGCGCCGCGCCGGCAGCAGCCAGCGACCGACCAGCATCATGTAGACGATGCCGACCGCGGTGCTGACCGCGCCCAGCAGACTGAACTCGAACATGCCGAACGGCTTCATCCCGCGCTGCTGCGCCAGCGTGTCCACCAGCAGGTTGGACGAGGTGCCGATCAGCGTCGCCACGCCGCCCATCTGCGAGGCGAAGGCCATCGGCATCAGCACCCGCGACGCCGACATGCCGTTGCGCGCGCACACCGCCAGGATCAGCGGCAGGAACACCGCCACCATCGCGGTGTTGTTGATGAACGCCGACAGCACCGCGACCACCGCCATCACCGACAGCGTCAGCAGCCAGGGCTGGCGGATGCGCTCCAGCAGCCGGCCCAGCGGCTGCAGCGCGCCGGTGTGCTGCACGCCGGCGCCGAGCACGAACATCGCCGCCACCGTCAGCGTCGTTTCGTTGCTGAAACCGGAAAGCGCCTGCACCGGAGTGAGGATGCGCAGCGCCGCCAGCGCCACCAGCACCAGCAGCGCGACCACGTCCATGCGCACGCGCTCGCTGACGAACAGCGCCACCGCCGCCAGCAGGATCGCGACCGTCGACCACGCCTGTGCGTCCATCGCCCCGGCTCCGCACCCGTCGTAGAGCTTTCGCTTTTACAGGAAGCCGGCATCCGCCGTCACGTCCGCGCTTGCCGCGGCGCGGCGCGCTCGGCATGCTGGGCGCTCCATCGCCCCGAGTTCGCCGGATGGACCGTTACGAGCGCATTCTCACCCTGCACCGCAAGCTCAAGGCGGCACGCCGGCCGCTGTCGCTGGCGCATCTGACCGACGACCTCGGGTGCTCGCGCGCCACCGTGTACCGCGACGTCGCCTTCCTGCGCGATGCGCTGGGCGCGCCGATCGAGAGCGGCGAGGGCGACGTTGCCGGCTTCCGCTACGCGCCCGACGAGGGCGAGCGCTTCGAGCTGCCGGGCCTGTGGCTGAGCAGCGAGGAGCTGGCCGCGCTGATGGCCCTGCACGCGCTGATCGGCCGCGCCGATCCCGGCGTGCTCAGCGGCGCGCTGGCGCCGTTCCGCGCCCGCATCGAGCGCCTGCTCGCCGAGCACGCCAAGGATCCGGCGCTGCCGCTGGAGCGCATTCGCGTGATCGCCTCGGGCGCGCGGCACATGGACCAGCAGGTGTTCCGCACCGTCGCCGGCGCGGTGCTGGCGCGCAAACGCCTGCGCCTGCGCTACCGCGCCCGCACCACCGGCGCCGATTCGCGCCGCACGGTGTCGCCGCAGCGCTTGACCCACTATCGCGACAACTGGTACCTCGACGCCTGGGATCACGACAAGGAGGCGCTGCGCAGCTTCGCCGTCGACCGCATCGCCGAGCCGCAGACGCTGGCCGAGCCGGCGCAGGACGTCGCCGGTCCCGAACTCGACGCCATCCTCGCCTCCAGCTACGGTATCTTCGCCGGCAAGCCGCGCGCCTGGGCCACGCTGCGCTTCACCGCGCACGCCGCGCGCTGGGTCGCCGACACCCACTGGCATTCGCAGCAGGAGGGGCGGTTTCTGCCCGACGGCCGCTACGAGCTGCGCGTGCCGTATTCGAACTCGCGCGAACTGCTGATGGACGTGATGAAGTATGGTCCCGATGCCGAAGTGGTGGCGCCGCTGCCGCTGCGCGAGGAGATGAAGATCCTGCTCAAGCTGGCCCTGGACGGCTACGCCGGCGACCCGGCATGAGCGACGCGCCCGTCCCCGCGGCGGCCGAGCGTCCGCGGATCGCCCTGGCGCTGGGCTCGGGTGGCGCCAAGGGGCTGGCGCACATCGGTGCGATCGAGGCGCTCGAAGCCGCGGGCTTCGCCATCGTCGCCATCGCCGGCAGCTCGATGGGCGCGCTGGTCGGCGGCATCCACGCCGCCGGGCGCCTGGACATCTACCGCGACTGGGTGACCTCGCTGGCCAAGATGGACGTGCTGCGGCTGGTCGACTGGACCCTGTCCGGCCCCGGCCTGATCAAGGGCGAACGCATCATCGGCGCGTTGCGCGAACTGGTCGGCGAGGTCGATATCGAGCAACTGGCGATCCCGTTCACCGCGGTCGCCACCGACATCGAGCGTCAGCGCGAGGTGTGGATCTCGAGCGGCCCCCTGTTCGAGGCCATCCGCGCCTCGATCGCGATCCCGACCCTGTTCCACCCGCACGTCCTGCACGGCCGGCGCCTGGTCGACGGCGGCCTGCTCAACCCGGTGCCGGTGACGCCGCTGCTGCGCGAGCACTTCGACTACCTGGTCGTGGTCAGCGTCGACGGCCCCGCCGAGGCCGCGCCGCCGCCGCCCGAAGCGCCGCCGCGCGGGCCCTACCGGCAGAAGATCGCCGCCCTCATCGAGCAGCTGCTGGGGCGCGGTGCGCCGCCGTCGCGTGAGCCGGGCCGGATGGAGCTGATGGGGCAGGCGCTGGACCTGATGCAGGCCAATCTGGCGCACCTGCGGCTGGCGGCTTACCGGCCGGATCTGCTGATCGAGATTCCGCGCAACGCCTGCGCGATCTACGAGTTCTACCGCGCCGAGGAGATGATCGCGCTCGGCCGCGAGCGCGCCGAGCGCGCCATCGCGTCCTGGCGCGGGTCCGTCGCCGTCCTGAGCGGACCGCCGCCGCGCTAAACTTGGATCCTCGAGACAGAGCCGTTCGCAGAGACGGCCATGCACACCGACAGGCTTGGCGCGTGCCCGCGCCGCGGAGGGATTTGATGGAACCGCTGGACGATCTGCTGCACCAGGACCCCGATCCGACCGAAACCCGCGAGTGGGTCGAGTCGCTGTCCGCCGTCATCGATCACGAGGGCGCCGAGCGCGCGCACTACCTGCTCGAGCGCATGGTCGACACCACCCGCCGCGCCGGCGGGCACCTGCCGTTCGAGCCCACCACCGAGTACGTCAACACCATCCCGGCGCACCTCGAGGCCAAGTGCCCGGGCGACGCCGCGATGGAATGGCGCATCCGTTCGCTGATCCGCTGGAACGCGATGGCGATGGTGATCCGCGCCAACCGCAAGCCCGGCGAGCTGGGCGGACACATCGCCAGCTTCGCCTCCTCGGCGACGCTCTACGACATCGGTTTCAACCACTTCTGGCGCGCGCAGGGCGCCGAGCACCCCGGCGACCTGATCCTGCATCAGGGCCACTCCAGCCCCGGCATCTACGCGCGTGCCTTTCTCGAGGGCCGCATCGACGCGGCGCAGCTCGACCGCTTCCGCATGGAAGTCGGCGGCGGCGGCCTGTCGTCGTATCCGCATCCGTGGCTGATGCCGGGCTTCTGGCAGGTGCCGACGGTGTCGATGGGGCTGGGCCCGATCCAGGCGATCTACCAGGCGCAGTTCTCCAAGTACCTCGAACACCGCGGCCTGCTGCCCGAGAGCGACCGCAAGATCTGGTGCTTCATGGGCGACGGCGAGACCGACGAGCCGGAGTCGCTGGGCGCGATCTCGCTGGGCGGCCGCGAGCGCCTCGACAACCTGATCTTCGTCGTCAACTGCAACCTGCAGCGCCTCGACGGTCCGGTGCGCGGCAACGGCAAGATCATCCAGGAGCTGGAGGGCGTGTTCCGCGGCGCCGGCTGGAACGTGATCAAGGTGGTCTGGGGCAGCTACTGGGATCCGCTGCTGGCGCGCGACAGCGGCGGCCTGCTGCGCCAGCTGATGATGGAGACCGTGGACGGCGAGTACCAGGCCTGCAAGGCCTTCGGTGGTGCCTACACGCGCGAGCATTTCTTCGGCAAGTACCCCGAGCTGAAGGCGATGGTCGCCAACCTGTCCGATGCCGACATCTGGCGCCTCAACCGCGGCGGCCACGATCCGCACAAGGTCTATGCCGCCTACCACACGGCGGTCCGTCACAGCGGCCAGCCCACCGTGATCCTGGCCAAGACCGTCAAGGGCTACGGCATGGGTGATGCCGGCGAGTCGCAGAACATCACCCATCAGCAGAAGAAGATGGACAACGCCGCGGTGCGTGCCTTCCGCGACCGCTTCAACATCCCGGTATCCGACGCCGCCCTCGACGAGGTGCCGTACTACCACCCCGGCAAGGATTCGCCCGAGGTCGAGTACCTGCACGAACGCCGCAAGGCGCTGGGCGGCTTTCTGCCGCAGCGCCGGCGCAAGGCCGACGTATCGCCGCCGACGCCGGGCCTGGAGGCGTTGGAGGCGATCACCAAAGGCACCGGCGAGCGCGAGATCAGCACCACGATGGCCTTCGTGCGCGGCCTCAACCTGCTGCTGCGCGACAAGGCGATCGGCCCGCGCATCGTGCCGATCGTCGCCGACGAGGCGCGCACCTTCGGCATGGAGGGCATGTTCCGCCAGATCGGCATCTACGCGCCGTTCGGGCAGAAGTACAAGCCGCAGGACGCCGACCAGCTGATGTACTACCGCGAGGACCAGGCCGGCCAGGTGCTGCAGGAGGGCATCAGCGAGGCCGGCGGCATGGCGGCGTGGATGGCCGGCGCGTCGAGCTATTCGATCAACAACGTGCCGATGCTGCCGGTGTTCATCTACTACTCGATGTTCGGCTTCCAGCGCATCGGCGACCTGGCCTGGGCCGCGGGCGACATGCGCTGCCGCGGCTTTCTGATCGGCGGCACTTCGGGCCGCACCACGCTCAACGGCGAGGGCCTGCAGCACGAGGACGGCCATTCGCACCTGCTCGCCGGCGCCGTCCCCAACTGCCGCGCCTACGATCCGACCTTCGCCTACGAGGTCGCGGTGATCCTGCAGGACGGCGTGCGCCGCATGCTCACCGAGCAGGAGGACCACTACTACTACCTGACGGTGATGAACGAGAACTACCCGCACCCGGACATGCCCGAGGGCGCCGCGGCGGGCATCGTCAAGGGCATGTATCTGTTGCGGGACTCGGGACTGGAGAGCCGGGATCCGGGAAAGACCAAGGGCAAGGGCAAGGGCAAGAACGGGGCGCCGTGCGTGCAGCTGCTGGGCTCCGGTTCGATCCTGCGCGAGTGCATCGCCGCGGCCGAATTGCTCGAAAAGGAGTTCGGCGTCTGCGCCGACCTGTGGTCCTGCCCCAGCTTCACCGAACTGCGCCGCGACGGCTTCGACTGCGAGCGCTGGAACCGCCTGCACCCCGAGGCCACGCCGCGGCAGCCGTGGGTGACGCAATGCCTGGCCGGCCGCGCCGGCCCGGCGATCGCCGCCACCGACTACGTGCGCGGCTTCGCCGATCAGATCCGCGCCTTCATGCCGGACGGCAAGCGCTACACCGTGCTCGGCACCGACGGCTTCGGCCGTTCCGACACCCGCGAGCACCTGCGCGGTTTCTTCGAGGTCGACCGCTACTGGATCGCGCACGCCGCGCTGGCCGCACTGGCCGCGGAGGGCCAGGTCAACGCCGCCGACGTCGCCCGCGCGATGAAGCTGTGGAGACTCGATCCCGACAAGCCCGATCCGGTGACGGTGTGACGGTCTTCACGTCGCGCCGCAGTCGTCATGGCTGAGGCTCGCCTCGCGATGGCTGCCGTGCGCGCCGTACCGGGTTTGCCGCCTTATCGTTTCATCGAGCGGCTGGCGGCGCTGCCGTTCGTCGAGGCGCTGGTCCTATACGGCTCGCGCGCGCGCGGCGATCACCGTCCGCGTTCGGATATCGACCTCGCCGTGCGAGCTCCGAGCGCCGACGCCGCACAGTGGCAGCAGGTGCTCGATATCGTCGACGAGGCCGATACTCTGCTCGGCATCGACTGCCTGCGCCTCGACACGTTGCCGGTCAATGACCCGCTGCGTGCGAACATCGAGCGCGAGGGCGTGGAAATCCTCCGGAGGACGGCATGAATGCGGCGTTGCGAATCGAGGAGTTCCGGCGTGCCGTATCCCGTCTCAACGAGGCGCTGGCGGAGGGCGAGGCCAATCCGCTGTCCGTGGACGCGAGCATCCAGCGATTCGAATTCAGCTTCGAATTGGCGTGGAAATCGTTGAGCGAGGTGCTGATGCGCGATCACGGCATCCGTGCGGCTTCGCCCAAGAGCGCTCTGCAGCAGGCCTACCAACAGCAAATCATCAACGACGAACCGATCTGGCTGGACATGCTGCGCGACCGCAACCTGAGCACGCACACTTACCGCGAGGCGTTGGCGCGCGAAATCCACTCGCGACTGCCGCGATACGCCGAAGCTCTTGGCGCACTCGCGAGGCGCCTATAGCGTTCGCGCACGCGCATCGCGCGCCTGTACCGAGGACCTTCTTCATGCGGATTGATATTGCGCGCCTGAACCTCATCGCGGTCGCTGCGGGATTGCTGCTGGCCGCCTGCTCGTCCCCGCAGCAGGCACCGCCGACGCCGGCGCAGCAGGCCGCGCAGCAGCAGGCGGCGCAGGTCGCCGCCGCGGCCAAGGAGTACACGCTCTATCAACAGCTGCTGGCCTCGCACAGCGACGCGCTGGCGGTGCCGATCGGGCAGGAGATCGTGCGCAAGTATCCCGGCACACCGGCCGCTGCCGACGTGCAGCAGACTCTGCCGGCGCTCGCGGCCAAGGTCGCGGCGGTCATCGAGCACCAGCGTTTGCGCGCGCTGTGGCTGTACCAGGCCGCGCCGATGGCGGGCGGCCGGCAGACCACCGCCGCGATCAGCGCCGTCAAGCCCGACGGCGACCGCAGCGCGGTGCGGCTGGTGCTGCGTCGGCACACGCTCTGGGGCCAGAGCGTCTATCTCTACGACGACAGCAACGCCGGTTTCGTCTGCAAAGGCCTGTGCACCGTGACGATGCGCTTCGACGGCGGCAAGCCCGAGCGCTGGCAGGCCTACCTGCCGCACAGCAGCGACCCGGCGCTGTTCATCAAGGACGACCGCCGCTTCATCGCCGCGTTGGAGCACACGCACAAGGACATCGTGATGGACGTGGTGCGCAAGCCGCATCGCGAACAGACGCTGCGCTTCGAAGCCGGCGGTTTCGATCCGGCGCAATTTCCGCAGCCCGCGAAGAAATGAGCGACCGGCGCAGGCAGAGCCATCCGCTCAGCCGCGCGCGAAAAACCACGCCGTCATCGCCACCCCGGTCGCGACCACGAACAGTCGCAGGTGCGCCGGCGGCACCCGCCGCGCCAGCGCCGGGCCGACCCAGCCGCCGGCGATCGCCGCGAACAGCATGATCAGCGCCTCGCGCCACCACACCGCGCGGGCGGCGATGAAGATCGCCGCGGCGACGAGGTTCATGCAGCCGCTGAGCACGGTCTTGACCCCGTTCATCGCGTGAATCTCGGTCATGCCGTACAGGCCCAGCATCGCCAGCATCAGGATGCCGATGCCGCCGCCGAAGTAGCCGCCGTAGATGCCGATCAGCGCCTGCGCGATCACCAGTGACGGCACGCCGATGCGGGTGCGCCGGCGCAGCCATGCCGACAACGGCCGCCCCAGCGCGAACACCAGGGTGCCGAACAGCAGCAGCCAGGGCACGATGGCGGCGAACAGTTGCTCGGGCGTCAGCAGCAGCAGGATCGAGCCCGCGGCGCCGCCGATCAGGCTGACCACCACGAAGGCCGTCATCGGCAGCTGGCCGCGTGCCGCACCGAGGTCGCGGCGATAGGCCCAGGCGCTGGTGAAGGTGCCCGGCAGCAGGGCCACCGTGCTGGTGGCGTTGGCGATCACCGGCGGCACGCCGGCCAGCACCAGCGCCGGAAAGGTCAGAAAGCTGCCGCCGCCGGCGACCGCGTTGAGCGCGCCGGCCAGCAGGCTGGCGACCACGAGCAGGGCCGGATGGCCGGGGCCGGACAGGGGCATCGGGGCTGTGCGCGGGGCGGGGGCCGGAGTATGCCATCCGCAGGCACGCCCTCACGCCATCTGAACACGCCGGCGCTAAAGTGCGGCGTTGAGTGCTGTCGCAGTGACGCCGCGGAACGGGCAGCACCGCTTCTCGATCCAACACCCGAGGTGACGTATGCGACGCCTGACCCTGATGCTGCTGGCGCTGTGCGCGCTGGCTGCGCCGATAGCCCTGTTCGCCGCCGAGAGCATGCCCGTCGTGGGCCAGATGGCGCCGGCCTTCAAGCTGCAGGACCAGAACGGCAAGTGGCAAAGTCTCGAGCAGTACAAGGGCGACTGGGTGGTGCTGTATTTCTATCCCAAGGATTTCACGCCGGGCTGCACCACCGAGGTCTGCAAGTTCCGCGACGACTACCTGAAGATCCGCAAGGAGGGTGCGCACGTGCTGGCGGTCAGCCTCGACGACGTCAAGTCGCACGCCGCGTTCGCCAAGAAGTACCACGCGCCATTCCCGATGCTTGCCGACACCAGCCATCACGTCGCCAGCGAATACGGCGTTCTGACCTCGATGATGGGCATCCATTACGCCAAGCGCACCACCTTCATCATCGATCCGCAGGGGCGCATCGCCAAGGTTTACGCCGGGGTCGACCCCGGCGCGAACTCCGCGCAGATCATCGCCGACCTGCCCAGGCTCAAGGCCGCCGACAAGACCTGATGCGCTGACCGGCACGTCCGCTGCCGCCCTGTGCGCACGGCGCGCGGGGCGGTGGCGATGATCCGCACATCCCGCTGCGCGGCGATTCTGGCGACGACGCAGGGCTCCTGAAGCGCTGTCCTCGCGCGGGTATCTCCCTGCGCTGCCACGCCGTGGCGGCACGCGCGCCGCGCTGGCTCATGGCGTGTGCCGACAAGGGGGGCGCCTTGATGGCCTTGCGCCCGCGGCCCGCATGCTTTTCACTCGCCACCGTGCGGAGCAGGCGTGGCCGCGACCCGCCCATGGAGGATCGATGGCTGTACCCGCCCGCAACTACCGCTACTACGACCTGATCCTCGGCGCCTTCGTCTGCGTCCTGCTCTGCGCCAACCTGATCGGCCCGGCCAAGATCGCCGAAGTGCACGGCGTCACCTTCGGCGCCGGCGTGCTGTTCTTTCCGATGTCCTACCTGTTCGGCGACATCCTCACCGAGGTCTACGGCTACGCGCGCTCGCGGAGGGTGATCTGGTCGGGCCTGGCGGCGCTGGTGTTCGCCTCGGTCATGAGCGCGGTGGTGGTGGCGTTGCCGCCGGCGCGCGGCTGGCACGACCAGGCCGCCTACGCAACCATATTCGGCCAGACTCCGCGCATCGTCATCGCCTCGATCACCGCGTTCTTCGTCGGCGAGTTCGTCAATTCCTTCGTGCTGGCCAAGATGAAGATCTTCACCGCCGGGCGCTGGCTGTGGACGCGCACCGTCGGCTCGACCCTCTGCGGCGAAGGCGTCGACACGCTGGTGTTCTATCCGGTCGCCTTCCTCGGCGTGTGGAGTCCGCGCCTGCTCGGCGACGTCATGCTGGCCAACTACGTCGCCAAGGTGTTGTGGGAAGTGCTGGCTACGCCGCTGACCTACCGTATCGTGGCCTGGCTCAAGCGCGTCGAGCACGAGGACTACTACGATCGCGACACCGACTTCACGCCGTTCTCGCTGCGCGTGAACCGCTGACAGCGCTTTTGCGAGATGGGGCGTCTCAACCGCATCGAATGCAGACGCTTGCTTGGTCAGACGCCGGCGAGTTCACGCCGGTGCGCATGGATCAGCTGAACGATCATGTCCGCTACCACGCGCACGCGCGGCGAGGCCCGCAGGCCGCGCTGGATCACCAGCCAGATGTCCTGCGATACGCATTGCGCGGGTGGCAGGCAGCGTTCCAGCTTCGGCCGCGCATCGGCGATATAGCAGGGCAGCACGGCCAGACCGAGTCCCTGTTCCGTCGCCTCGAGCTGGCTGAACAGGCTGTTGGTCGTCAGTGCGAACGTGGCGTTCGGGTAGTGCTGGCGTTGCCAGCGCGCCTGCACCAGATGCTGGATTTCCTCATCCCAGCCGATCCACGGCAGCGCCGCCAGATGCGCGCCGCCGCGCCGCCGCCGCCGCGTCGGATCCGCCAACCCGCGCTGCGCATACACCGCATACGCCTGCACCCCCAGTTTGCGCACGGTGAGGTTGCCCGTCTCGGGGCGCACCAGGCGCAGGGCGAGGTCGGCATTGCGTCGATACATGTCCTGCACCGCCGCGCCCGTGACCAGTTCCAGCGTCAGCTTCGGATATTTTGCCACCAGCGCCTTCCAGCGCGGCAGGATCAGCAGGTTGGCCAGCGCCTCGTTGGTGGCCAGCCGCACATGCCCCGCAGGCTCGCGCCCGCGGTCGCTGGCCCGGCCCCGCAGTTGCACGATGGCGTCCTCGACGCGACGCGCCTCGTCGAGCAAGGCCCCGCCATCCTCGGTGAGGCGATAGCCGCTGGCATGGCGCACGAACAGGGTCACGCCCAGCGCCTGTTCGAGCAGGGCGATGCGCCGCCCCAGCGTGGAGGCGCTGTTGCCGAGCTGCAGCGCCGCCGCCGACAGGCTGTGCGTGCGCGCCACCGCCAGTAGCGCGCGCAGATCGTCCCAGTTCATGTTTTCCATGGATGCAAAACCGCCTTGCGTGGTTTTCTCTTCACGAGCATAGCGCGCGGCGGAACAATGGCGGCTTCGCAGCACGACGCACAGACCCATCCGCCCATGCGCAACGCCGACGATCTCACCCTTGTCCCCGCACGCACCGCCTTGCTGATGATCGAGTTCCAGCGCGAATGGCTCGCCCCGGAGAGCAAGTTGCAAGCCCTAATGACCGACCGCGATGCGTTCCTGCATTCGCAGCAGCGCGCCGCGGCCCTGCTTGCGCTGGCGCGGCAGCGCGGCTGGAACGTCCTCCATGTCCCCTTCCGCTGCCGCAACGACTATCGCGACTTGGCACCGACTCCGGACACGCTCGGGTTGCGCGGTGCCATCCCCAGCGCCGGTACCTGGCGTGATGGCCGCGAAGACTTCGCGCCCGGTTTCGAGCCGCGCGCGGACGAGTTGATCGTCAGCGGCCGCCTCGGCGCCAGTGCCTTCGCCGCCTCCAATTTGGACGCGCTGCTGCGCTTCCACGGCATCGACACCCTGTTGCTGGCGGGCTACGCCCTGCATGTGTGCGTCGAGTCCACGCTGCGCGCCGCGCATGATCTCGGCTACCGCGCCATCGTGGTCGAGGATGCCTGCGCGGCTTCACTTCCGCCCAGCGTGCGCACGTCCTGGAACACGTCGTCCACCATTTCGGTGCGAGTGCCACCGTGGGCGAACTCGAAGCCGCGCCCCTTTCGCAAACCGACACAGCCGCGTGAACACCACAGGAGTTTCTGATGCAACAACCATCCGAACGCCACCGCCGCGGCTGGGAAATGCTCAAGACCATCGATGGCGAAGCCGGCGAGCACGTGGTCGCCGCCTTGCAGGACATCGCGCCCGATCTGGGGCGCTACATCATCGAGTTCGGCTTCGGTGACGTGTATTCGCGCGGCGTCCTCACGCTGAAAGAGCGCGAGCTCGCCACCGTCGCCGCGCTGGCAGCGCTGGGCAACGCACAGCCGCAATTAAAGGTGCACCTGCACGGCGCGCTCAACGTCGGCTGCAGCCGCGAGGAACTGGTCGAAGTGCTGATCCAAATGGCCGTGTATGCCGGTTTCCCAGCAGCCTTGAACGGCATCTTCGCGCTGCGGGCGGCGCTGGCAGAACGCACTGCCGCCACACCTGCAGGCTGAGTCCCTCGCCTTACGCATGTCCTGACCAGGGAATTGACATGGATCGCTTCAGTGGAAAAACCGCCGTCGTCACCGGCGGCAACAGCGGCATCGGCCTGGCCATCGCCAATCGTCTGCGGCAGGAAGGCGCCGAAGTGGTGATCAGTGGTCGCAATCGCGTCAGTCTGGATGCTGCCGCGCGCGAACTCGGCGTGCGAGCGATCGAGGCGGACGTCAGCCGCATGGACGACCTCGACCGCTTCTATGCGACGCTCGCGGACACGGTCGGCAAGATCGACCTACTCTACGCCAACGCCGGCATCTTCGAGGCCAAGCCGCTGGCCGAGGTAACCGAGGCGTTCTTCGACCGCCAGTTCGTCATCAATGTCAAAGGCCTGTTCTTTACGGTGCAGAAGGCCCTCCCGCACCTGCGCGACGGGGCGGTGGTGGTGCTGACCAGCTCGATGATCCACGACGCCGGCTGGCCGGGTTGCAGCGTCTATGCCGCAGGCAAGGCGGCAGTGCGATCCATGGCGCGCAGTTTTTCCGCGGATCTGCTGGCGCGGCGCATCCGGGTCAATGCATTGACGCCGGGCGTCACCGCGACGCCGATTCTCGACTGGCCGGGCATGAGCGAGAGCGAGCGTGCCGCGGGGCTTGAAGCGTTGCGTGCGCGCATCCCCGTGGGGCGTCTCGCCAGCCCGGATGAAATCGCCGAGGCCGCGCTGTTTCTCGGCAGCGCGGCTTCGGCCTACATGATCGGCGGCGAGTTGCGCCTCGATGGCGGCATGACCGAGCTGTGACTCTTGGCGAAAGCGCACCAATTCATGACCATGCCACGAACGCATAGAGTCCTGCCTTGCGACCAGCCCGCGCTATTGGCGGTCGATAGCGAACACCTACTGGGTCTGTCGGCATACTTCATCCCACTGATGGCCCTGGCCTGTGCGGTCACGGTGGCCAATCTGTACTACGCGCAGCCGCTGCTGCAGCAGTTCGCGGCGACGTTCCATGCAACGATTGCGGGCGTTGGCGTCGTGCCCTCCGCAGTGCAGATCGGATATGCAGGCGGCTTGCTGTTTCTCGGCCCGTTGGGGGACCGCCATGCGCGGCATCGCTTCATTCTCGGTCTGGGTGCGCTGTTGCCCCCGGCCCTGCTGGCGGCCGCCGCAGCGCCTTCTGTGCTCTGGCTGGCTATCGCAACGCTGGCCGTGGGGCTGTTGTCGTCCATCATCCAGCAGATCATTCCGCTGGTGGCGCATGTCACGCCGCCCTCGTTGCGCGGCAAGGCCATAGGGATGGTGATGAGTGGCTTGATGATCGGCATTCTCGGTGGGCGCGTGCTCGCGGGGGCCATTGCGCAGTGGGCGAGTTGGCGCTGGGCGTTCGGCTTCGGAGCGGCGTCGAGCGCCGCCATCTGGCTGATGTTGTGGCGCGTGTTGCCACGGCTGCCCGCGCAGACGCAAGCAAAGCAGGGTTATGTCGCGCTAATGGCATCCACTCTGGTGCAATTCGTCAAGTACCGCGAACTCCGTTTTGCGGCACTGACGGGCGCGCTGTTTTTCGGTAGCTTCAGCGTGTTCTGGGTCGGGCTGACGCCCTTGCTGCATAGTCCGGTCTACGGCTATGGCCCGGCGGTGGTCGGCGCGTTCGGTTTGCTGGGTATCGCCGGGGCGTCCTCCGCCGCGCTCGCGGGGCGCTGGTCTGACCGTCCGGGAGGTCCACGCCGCGTGCGGCTGATTGCCCTGGTGGCGGTGCTGCTGTCCTGGGTGGCAGCCGCATTCGGCACACACAACGTGTGGGGCTTGGTCGTTGGCATCCTCGCCATTGACGCAGGCTGCCAAGGTGCCCACATCGCCAATCTGGCCGCGATCCACACCTTGCCGGGCGAAGCGCGCAGCCGCATCAACGCTGTGTACATGAGTGCGTATTTCGGCGGCGGTGCCATCGGTTCGCTCGTCGCCAGTCATGCCTGGGACGCGGGCGGCTGGCCCGCCGTGGTTCTGTGCGGTGCTTGGTTCGCGGCGGCGGGGTTGGTGGTGGAGCGCGTCATGTAGTCGAATTGAATGCCAACGCAAGATCTCCGTCGTTCTGACCAGTTCGAGATCCCCGACGCGGGCTGGCCGGGCTGCAGCGTGTACGCCGCGGGCGAGGCGGCGGTGCGCTCGATGGCGCGCAGCTTCTCCGCCACCTACTGCCGCGGCGTTGGACGGCCGGCGTGCGCGCATTCCGGTTGGAGCCTGGCCAACGTCGACGAGATCGCTGAGACCGCGCTGTTTCTCGGCAGCGTGCCTCACGTCCGTCCGATCTGGAGCCCCGCCAGCACCACCTTGCCAATGCTGCTCACGCTCTCGATCAGCGCATGGACGCACTTGAGGGTGGAGGCGTCGATCAAGCCGAGGCGGGTGTGCCGGGTTGTTTGGAACTGACCTGCATCGACCAGTCGCGCCACTTCGTCGAGCGCCTGCCTTGATCGGCCAGGTCGGCAGTGGCGAACATGGAGTGGATGAACATGAACTCCTAGTGGATGGATACGCTCTTGCGTTTGAACGCCATGATGTCGAGCGTCGCGGGGTCGTCAATCAGCGCGAACTGTCCCTGTGGCGCGATGAGTTCGGCAATGCGCCTGCACACGCCTCGGGCTACGGCATGTGCTGCAACTCCGTGCGGATCAACGTGGCCAGTAATGCGCCCGCAAACACCACCACCGCGCCGATGGACATCGCCGCGCGGAATCCCGCGCCGGCCCCGCCGCCGGAAGCGAACACGCTGCCCAGCACGCCAACCCCCAGCGTGGCGCCGATCATGCGCGCGGTGTTGACCATGGCCGAGGCGGTGCCGGCGCGCGCGGGTTCCACGGTGGCAACGGCGGCGGCCAGCACCGGGCCGGTGTTCAGCGCCATGCCGACGCCGGTCAGGAACAGGCCGGTCTCCGCCCGCCACAGGGGTTGGCCCGCCCGGGTCGCTGCCAGCACGGCGATGCCCGCGCCGATCAGCGCCATGCCGCCAGCCATCAGGCGGCGCACGCCGAAGCGCACGCTCCACGGACCGGAGCGGTGCGACAGCGCGACGAAGGCCAGCGACATCGGCAACAGCGCCAGGCCGGCGCCGCTGGCGCCCAGCACACCGCCGCGTTGCCAGACTATCGGCAGCAGGAACAGCACGCCGTACATGCCGAAGGTCATTGCCATCGCGACGCCATTGGCCACCGCCAGCCGGGCGTTGCGCAGCAGCGGCAAGGGGATCATGGCCCCTGCTCCCGCGCGCCGCTCTGCGCGCACGAACAGCAGCGCGGCGAGCAGCGCCACGCCGATGGCGGGCAGCAGCAGATGATGTGCGATGGCGGCCACCGCCAGCGCAGCCAGAAACACGCCGCCGGACAACTGACCCGGCAAATCGACGCGCCGGCCCTGCGCATCGCGCGATTCAGGAATGGCGTGCGGTGCCCACGCCGATACCACAAGGCCGATCGGCACGATCAGCAAAAACACGCTGCGCCAGCCCACCGTCTGGATCAACCAGCCGCCCAGGGTCGGGCCGATGGCCAGCGCCGCGCCGTTGGTGCCGGCCCACACGCCGACGGCGTGGGCGCGCTCGTGCGGGTCGTTCCAGATGACGCGGATCAGCGCCAGGCTGGCGGGCAGCAGCAGCGCCGCGCCGACACCCGCCAGCACGCGTCCGGCAATCAGCGCGGCGATATCCGGCGCCAACCCGGCGAGCAAGGAACCCAGCACGAACACCGCCGCGCCAGCCTGCAGCACGCGGCGCCGCCCGAGCAGATCGGCCAGCGTGCCGCCGGTCATCAACAGCGCGGCGTAGCTCAGGTTGTAGCTGTCCAGCACCCATTGCAGCGCGGGCAGCGGCGCGTGCAGCCCAACGCCGATGGCATGCACAGCGAGATTCACCACCGAGGTGTCCACCTGGGCGATGAGCACGGCGAGACAGAGAATGAACAGGATGACGCGGCGATCGACGTGCGCTGCATGGGTATTGGACATGGCATCGGAATCGAGTGGCGATGCCGCCATCGTCGCCGTGCGCACATCGCCATGCTTCGGCGCGTGCCGAAGCGTGACCTTCCATCGTGATCATCAACACATCCCTTAGCCGCACATCTCGCAGTCTTACGGACACATCGACCGAATGTCAGGTATCGGACTGAAGATCGGTATGGCAATCAATCGATTTCCAACCAATCCAATGGCACCGCAGGCGGTGTACGACGCTGCGTGCGCCGATTGCAGTTCTCTAGCACGATGGCCTTGAAATCCCACAGGCCGATCACCGCAAAAACGTAGCGCAAATAGGGCGTGACAAAGTCGGCCTGCCCTCCCGGTTCGCCGCAGAGGCTGCCCCCACACGCCAGAACAACGCGCACGGGCCGGTCGCGCAGCAAGCCCGTTTTCCCGCTGGCATCCAGTCGAAAGGTTTGTCGAGGGCGGACAACGTGGTCGACCCATGCTTTCAGCACCGATGGCACCGTGAAATTGTGCATTGGTGTGGACAACACGATCGCATCGGCGCTGGCCAGTTCGGCGATCAATTGATCGGATTGGCGCAGCACCGCATGCTGTGCAGCATTGCGTTGCGCATCTGGCATCAGACTCGCTTGAACGAACGCAGCATCGGGGTGTGGCAAGGGTTCAAGCCCAAGATCGCGTTCGATCACCTGCCAGGCCGGGCGGTGATCCCGTAACTCCGCAATCGCTGCTGCCACGGCTTTCCTGCTGTGCGAGTCCACGTGCCGCGGGCTTGCTGACACATGCAGTAAGGTCTTCATCGTCAGTCAGCTACCGGGGGCGTCTCGATGGTGATCGGCAAACTGAAGCGCAGCGCCGTGGCGAGCAGTCCGTGGCGAAAGTAGAAGCGATGGCCGAGCGCGTTCGACAACGGAGTGTCCAGCACCAATTTGGCGCAACCCAATGCAAGCGCGTCTTGCTTCAGGCGTGTCATTAGCGCCGCGCCGTGACCGGCACCGCGCAAGTTGGCATCGGTCACCAGATCGTCGACATAGAGGAAGCGGCCATGCACCAGATTCTCCTGAACCCGATAGCCTGCCAACGCAAGGATGTTTGAACCCACATGCAGCGCCAGCAATCGATAGCCGTCCAAGGACTGTTGTTGCCACCGGCAGATGAATTCATCTTCAGATATCAAATGCAGACGCAATTGCGCCATCAAGGGATAGCACCGCCGCGCATGCGCTTCGCTTTCAACCCTCTGAATGTCAGGGCTCGGAGTCGTCATGCCGCGCTCCTGCTTGGGTGGGTTTGGCTCGGAATCGGCGGGGTGAAACGCAGCGTGCCGGCGATGCGGTTCCAGGCGTTGATGGTTGCTATCGCAGTGGTCAGAGCGACTATTTCGGCTTCCTGGAACACAGGGTTCAAGGCCTCGTAGGCCGAGTCGGGAACATGGGCTGTCGCCATGCCCGTCAGCGCCTCGGCCCAAGCCAAGGCGGCGCACTCGCGCACCGTGAAAACCCCGGCATCGCGCCAGGCGGCCACCAAATCCAACTGATGATCCGGCACGCCCTGACGACGGGCCTGATTCAAGTGGTACTGGATGCAATAGGCGCAGCCGTTGATCTGCGAGACGCGCAGCTTGATCAGTTCGGTCAGGCGCTTGTCGAGCCCGCTGTCGTCCACGGCTTTGCCGAGCGCGCGCAGCGCTGCTGGCGCGGCCGGAAGGCTGCGCTCAAAGGCATCCCAGGAGATGCGCGGTGTGGATGCATGGGTGCTCATGGTTGGGTTCCTGTCTGATCGGAGTAATATCAAAGCACGAACACTATATTCGAACTCGAACATTATGGGAAAGACCACACACTCCGCCCTGGTTCCTGCTGTCGGCGAAGGCAAGCGTGGCGAGCAGGGTCACATTGGCTACCTGCTGCGTCAGGCGCAGACCGCGCACCGGCAACGCATGGAAAAGGCTCTGGCCGATAGCGAACTGACGCTGCCTCAGTTCATGGTTCTGACCATGCTCACGGCGTACCCGGGAGCGTCGGGTGCGGATCTGGCACGTGTGTCGCTGCTGACACCTCAGACGGTGAGCGTGATCGTCGCCAATCTGGAGCGCAGCGGAGCCATCGAACGGCACGCCCACGCGGTGCATGGGCGCATCCAGCAGATCACTGTCACCGCGTCAGGCAAACAACTGCTGGCCAGTTGCCGCAGCAAGGTCAAGCTCGTCGAGGACGAGCTGTTGTCGGGCCTCTCCGCAGCGGAGGAAAAAATTATCCGTCGTTGGTTGGTGCTTGTTGCTAACTCGCAGTGATCCGGCATCCTGCTGCGGCACGCGGCGCGATGATTCGGCGCAAGCCGAAGCGTAGGGCGTACACATCGACCACAATCACAAGCGTGCAAACGGTTGTTCAGGAATTCGCCATGACCCAGGACCTCGACATCGCCCGCATCGCCGCGCTGGTGGGCGAGCCCGCGCGCGCGGCCATGCTGCTGGCGCTGGACGATGGCCGGGCGCTGCCTGCGGGCGAGTTGGCCGCTTGCGCCGCGGTCAGCGCCCCCACCGCCAGCGGCCACCTCGGCGCGATGCGCGACGCGGGCTTGCTCGAGGTGGTGCAGCAGGGCCGCCACCGCTATTACCGGCTGGCGTCGGCGCAGGTTGCCGCGCTGCTGGAGTCGCTGATGCTGGTGGCGGCGCAGAACCCGGCGCGTGTGGCCACGTCGCGGGTCGATCCGCTGTTGCAAGCCGGGCGCACCTGCTACAGCCACCTTGCGGGCCGCCTGGGCGTGGCACTCTGCGACGCGCTGATTGCGCGCGACGGCCTGTGCATCGACGACGACATCGCCCGCTTCAGCCCCAGTGGCATCCACATGCTGGAAGACTTCGGCCTGGACGTGCACGTCTTGCGCCGTCAGCCCGTGTCGAAAACCTGCATCGACTGGAGCGAGCGCCGCCATCACCTCTCCAGCCCGGTGGGCGCGGCCATCTACCGCCGTTGTCTGCAACTGGGCTGGGTGCGGCATCATCTTGATAGCCGCGCGGTGAGCATCACCAAGGCCGGGACCAAGGGATTCCAGTCCACATTCGGTCTGGCGATGTGAGTAGCGATGCTCAATTTCCACCGAGTGCCAACAGGATCGGCGCCATCCGAGTGGCTGACCGGTAATGGATCTGATCAAGCCGCTCGTGGACACCGCCTGCCGGCGAGCCTGCGCCCATCGCGGAAGTTCAGGCCCATGAGGATGAGCTGCACGGCACCGACGAGCAGTTCCACCGCCTGGACGGCATAGAACGTCATGTCGAAATGGCCGGCTGCGGCTTGGCTGTTCAGGAAAAGTGCCGCCGGAATCATCACCAGCACGCCGTTGGCAGCAATGAAGCGCATGCGCGTCTGCTTTCTTGTCACCAGTCGTCCACTACGCGTGCGCGCCAAGATAAAACCCGAACCGCCAGTGGCGACCAAGGTCGGCGCCAGCAAGAACAGGCCGTACACGATGGCGTGTTTGGCGGCGGCTACCGCGGCATGGTCCAGGAACAGCTCCGAAATCACGGTGGCCACCCAGAAGCTGGCGATGGTCAGCATCGCGGCGCCACCAGCGACCGCATGGACGACCGGTTTCATGAGGCGGAACCTTTTTCTGGCACCGGGGAATCAAGCCGCTCGTAGAGGATGTCCAGCGTGCGCAGCGTCTGTTTGAGGTCTTGCAGCGGCAAACCCTCACCCAGTGCGCGCGCCCAGACCACCTCCAGCGCCATCGCCTGGGCGTACGCATGCAGGCCCAATGCGGTCAGGGCATAGAGCAGCGAGCGCTCGTGGCGCGGATTCGAGCGCTGCTCAAAGAAACCCTCCCTCACCAGGGCATGGAGTTGCTTCTGCGCCCCCTGCCGGGTCATGCCCATCGACACTGCGATCTGCGGAGCGGAACGTGGGGATCCAGCCAGCGCCACCGCCCCCAATGCTTGCCAGCGGGCGCTGGTGAGACGAAGCGGACGGACCAGTTCATCGCCTTTCTCCAGCAGACGGCCATGCACGCGAAATACCGCGAGCATGATGTCGGTCAGGACGCGCACCTTCGGGGATGGCCGGGTTGTCACGGTGGATTTCTTCATGGCCGCTCCGGTTTCGCAGGTGGTGTTTGACAAGACTGGCTACTAATGAAGACAACCAGTTTTCAATAATGGAAACTGGTTGTCAATATGGAAGCTGCGATCGCGATGGCGCGCCTGCCAGAACTGCATTGGCGGGTGGCCGATACCGACGACCGCCTGTTGGGACACCTCGTGACTGCGGAGGGATAGGCTTCGCGGCCGGAAACATCGTCGCGGTGTGCCCCGGATCTGTGACTTGCTGGCAGGAGCGGTGCCGCGGGAACTGGATCGCACTTGATCCACGGTGACGCATGCAGGCCATGCCGCGCCCATCGCCCGCGCGATGTCCTGACGTGCCTTGTCGGGCGAAGCGCGCAGCCGCATCAACGCCGTGTGCATGAATGCGTATCTCGGCGGCGGTGCCATCGGTTTGCTCGCCGCCAGTCATGCCTGGGACGTTGGAGGCGAGCCGATGGTGGCGCTCTGCGGCGCTGGATCGCGATGGCGGCGCTGGTGGCGGATCGCGTCATGCAAGCGGCTCGAATGCCAACCAGGACGCCGCAAGCAAGGACAACGCGATGGCGCCCGTGGAAATCGTGAATGCGTATGCGATCGTTGCCGGGTCGGGGTGATTTCCAAGCACCATATAGAACAGGCCGCCGATCACGGCGACGGAAAGCGCTGCGCTGATCTGGAGGGCGGTCGATACGAGGCCCGCCACCAGCCCTGCGCTGTTTCCTTCCACCTTGCCAATCGTGGCTCGAACCAGAGTCGGCAGTGCAATGCCTTGGCCAAACCCGAGCGCGAACAGCGCCGGCGCCAGGAAATCGGTGACGCCGGCGTGGACGGCGAATGCGACGACGGTGAGGCTACTCACTTCCAGTGCCATGCCAAAAACCGGCGTGCGTGCACCCAGCCGCAGATAAAGCCGGGAACTGGTGAGTGGGCCCAGCATGAATCCGATCGCCAACGGCAGCAGTGCAAGCCCGGCATGCCATGGGCCGCGACCAAGGCTGGATTGCTCGTAGATTGAGAACGTCAGGAAAAACGCGGCGATGGCATAAAAACACAGGATGGCGGCGAGGCTGCGCAGCAGACCGGGTGCGCGCAACAAGGCGGGCACGACCAATGGATCTCCGCCTTGGCGAACGACCCGGTGCTCATGACGCCAGAAGAGGGCCAGCAGCGGGAGAAAGCCGATCAACAGGGCGATGCACCAGATCGGCCAACCCCGCTCCCGCCCCTCGATCAAGGGCACGACCAGGGCGGACAAGCCGGCCGCGAGCAGGACGACGCCACGCCCATCCAGACGCGGGCGTCGCTCGGCCCGGCTTTCACGAATCAGAAGCAGCGCGCAGGGCACTGCGACGGCGACGACGGGCAGGTTGACGAGAAAGACACTGCGCCAGCCGAGGCCGAGCGGGTTGGCCGCGATCAATGCTCCCCCGAGCATTTGACCCACCACGGCGGCGAAGCCGAACGTCACGCCGTAGTAACCGAGCGCCCGGGCTTTTTCACTGGCTGGGAACAGCGCGTGGATGGATGCGAGCGATTGCGGCGCCATGGCGGCTGCGGTGAGGCCCTGAAGCATGCGCCCGAGGATCAGCGCCGCGGATGACCGGGCGAGGCCGCACAGAGCCGATGCCCCGGCAAAACCGAGCAGCCCCAGCACGAATACGCGGCGGCGCCCGTAAAGATCGCCGAGCCGTCCGCCTGTAATCAGGAATACCGCATAGCTGGCCGCATACGCGGAGATCACGAGTTGGACCGTCGCCGGGGCGGCATGCAGGCCGGCGCGGATGAAGGGCATGGCGATGTTGACGATGAAGAAATCCAGGGGCGGAAGAAAACTGCCACCCAACAAAATCACCAGGGCCATCCATCTGCGCGGATCGGGAGTTTCGGACGCGATGGGCATCGAGGAGGCCGGATTCTTGGTGGTATTCATCGGCTCTACTTTAGAAATCGATCAGTTCCAAAATAGGCAAAAAATCAGTCGAGCGCCGTCATCGCGATGGCGACCATCTCGTCCATTTCCCTGATGCCAGGCGCCGTCTTGCCCAGTACGCGCATGCCTTCAATCAGGCACAACAGGAAACGGGCAAGCCCATCCGGCATCGTGGCGAAGGCTGATCTCGCCCGATGCCTGTCCTTTGCGAATGACCATCGCCAGCAGGTGCTGCATGCGGCTGAATGTGGCGCGGACGCGCCCGCGCACATCGGCGTCATCTGGCAGCAACTCCATCGCTGTTGCCGTGACCAGGCATCCCCGCAACCCCTTCGTTGCCGCGGACTGACGCGCGTAGTAACGCAACGTGGTGAGAATGGCGTCTCTGGCAGGCTCCTTGCCGAGGTCGCTGCTCAAGCGACTGAGGCTGTCGGAGGTGTATCGATCGAGGGCAGCCAGAAAAAGCGAGTGCTTGTCGTTGAATGCCTTGTAAAGACTCCCGCGCGACAAGCCGGTGCCCTCGATGAGATGGACCAAGGACGTCGCGGCATAGCCGCGTGACTGGAACACGGTCATGGCATCGATGACGGCCTCGTCGGCATCGAACTCGCGTGGACGACCCGGTCCGACAGGCATGGAATTTTGCGAAGACACGCGTGAATAATAGACCGCTTGATTCCTATTGTGCAACACTCGACGATGGCGAGCCGTCAACGGCCTTGGTCATAGCGTTTTCGCGCGGCCTCGATCTTCGGCATACGGGCATACGACCAGGCACGCAGCCCGGCGACTGCCTCCGCAAGACTGTGGCCGAGTGGCGTGAGGGTGTACTCCACAGTGACCGGAACGGTGGGGTAAACACGCCGGTCCACCAGCCCGTCTCGCTCCAACCCGCGCAGCGTCTGGGTCAGCATCTTCTGCGTGACCCCCTGCACCCGAGTACGGAGTTGCGAGAACCGCAGCGTTCCGTCTTCGAGTGCGAGCACGACCAGCATCGTCCACTTGTCAGCGATACGGTCCAATACCTGCCGTGTCGGGCAGGCCGCCTGCAGTACGTCGTAGTCAAGGCGTTTCTTGGTTCCCATCAGGTACCTATACCACGTTCAAGTGCCTTCTTTCGGAAAGATACAAGTCTCCTTACAGTGCGGCCACCCCCGAGTCCGCACGAGGAGAATGCTATGAAGGCCATGATTCCGACTGGCAACATGCAGCACATGGTGCGGCTTGCCGAGGTACCCGAGCCGCAACCCGCGCCCGACGAGGCGATCATCGGCGTCGAGGCTTTTTCGGTGAACCGTGGCGAGACCTTCCAGCTCGCTGCGCCGAAGACACATTGGCGGCCGGGCAAGGACGTGGCCGGCCGTGTCCTGCGTGCCGCCGCCGATGGTTCGGGGCCGCCCGAGGGGGCTCGCGTGGTCGGGCATCCACCGTCGCACGGCTGGGCGGAGCGGGTTGCGGTGCCTGCAAGCCAACTCGCGATGCTGCCGGATGGCATCAGTTTCGCGCAGGCCGCAGCACTACCGCTCGCCGGGCTGACCGCCATCAGGTTGCTGCGGGCCGCAGGTCCACTTGCGAGTCGACGCGTGCTGATGACCGGCGCTTCGGGCGGTGTCGGTCATTATCTGACCGAATTGACTGCGCCCATGGGCGCCGAGTTGACCGTGGTGACAGCGACGCCTGAACGTGCCCAGCGGTTGCTCGAACTGGGGGCGAGTCATGCGGTGCATGATGTCGCCGACGCGCAGGGATCGTTTGACGTACTGCTGGAATCCGTGGGTGGCACATCGTTCTCGACCGCGCTCTCGATGCTCGGGCCGCATGGCTTGGCGATCTGGTTCGGTGAGGCGGGTGGCGTTGCTCCGACGCTGGATTTCTTCGCGCTCTTCAGCGGCCCGTCCTCGGGCACCATCCGCCACTTCGACTACACCGACAGCGACGTACCGGATGGTACCGATCTGGCGACACTGGTCCGACTGGTGGATGCGGGGCAACTGCATCCGGAGATCGGACTCGTGGCCGATTGGATGCAGACGGCAGAGGTTCTGGACACCCTGCGTGGGCGTGGCATTCGCGGCAATGCGGTGCTGATGGTTGGCTGATCAGAGCATGTCAGCCGAGGCGCAGGCTGATGCCGAGTTCGGATGCCAGAGCGGCGCCGCTCACCGGGTAGCGATGGCGGCGCAGGCATTGCATCAATTCGAGCAGGCGTTCAGCGCGCGACAATGATCGCTCCTTTGCATCGGTAGCCAGCGCATCAACCGGGGGCAAAAGGGAGCGTCGGCTCCTGTTCGGACTGGCACAGCACCACGGCACGATGCAGCGCGGCAAGCGCGCCCCTGATCGCGCCGGAGACTGACGGCGACTCCACCATGCTGCTTTCCGTCAGATTCGAACCGAGCAGGGGAATGCTGATCGAAGCC
>JAJYMF010000208.1 GCA_021787175.1 Pseudomonadota bacterium
CGATCTTGCCCACCCCTTTGCGCTGCGCGTCGGGGTGAAGATAAATCGTCACATCCACGCTCCAGCGATAGGCCTGTCGCGCGCGATGTTCGCTGGCGTAGGCGTAACCGACCACGCTCCCGCCGAGGCGTGCAGTCAGCCAGGGGTGTTGCACGCCGATGTGCTCGATGCGACGTGCAATCTCCGCGGAATCGGGCGCGGCAGTCTCGAACGAAATGACCGTATTGCGGACATAGGACGAGTAGATGTCCGCAATCACATCGGAATCATCGATGCTGGCGACTCGGATTTCCATGGTCTCCGCTCGGCTCATGCTGGAAAGGCGCCCGATCGCATTCGCGCCCGCGCCCAGGTTCGAGGGCCACCGGCTCGCATGCATGGGTGGCGCTTTGCCTGGCCGGTACGCTGCTGGCATATCATGGCGATGTGGCGCATCGCAAACCCCTGCCGTCTGAAACCTCGTTGTTCAAGGAGCCCGAGGCGCTGAAGCCGCTGGCCGAGCGCATGCGCCCACGCAGCCTCGACGCCATCGTCGGCCAGCCGCGGCTGCTGGCTCCGGACGCGCCGCTGCGGCGGGCGCTGGAGTCGGGGCACGTGCATTCGATGGTGCTGTGGGGACCGCCGGGCTGCGGCAAGACCACGCTGGCGCGGCTGGTGGCGCGCTACATCGATGCCGAGTTCTTCGCGCTCTCGGCGGTGCTGTCGGGCCTGCCGGACGTGCGCGTGGCGCTGGCCGAGGCCGAAACGCGCTTCGCCCAGGGCCGGCGCAGCGTGCTGTTCGTCGACGAGGTGCACCGCTTCAACAAGGCCCAGCAGGACGCCTTCCTGCCGCACATCGAGAAGGGCGTGATCGTGTTCATCGGCGCCACCACCGAGAATCCCTCGTTCGAGCTGAACTCGGCGCTGCTCTCGCGCTGCCGCGTGCACGTGATGGACGCCGTCGGCGTCGACGACATCGTGACCGCGCTCGAACGCGCGCTGGCCGACGCCGAGCACGGGCTGGGCGGGCAGGGCCTGGTCGTCGAGGCGGATGCGCTGGCGCTGATCGCGAAAGCCGCCGATGGCGACGTGCGCCGCGCGCTGACCCTGCTGGAGATCGCCGCCGAACTGGCCGCGGACGGGCACATCGGCGAAGCGACGCTGGCGCAGGTGCTGGCCGACCGCACGCGCCGCTTCGACAAGCGCGGTGAGCAGTTCTACGACCAGATCTCGGCGCTGCACAAGTCGGTGCGCAGCTCCGACCCCGACGCCGCGCTGTACTGGCTGGCGCGCATGCTCGACGGCGGCTGCGATCCGCTGTACCTGGCGCGGCGCATGGCGCGCATGGCGGTCGAGGACGTCGGACTGGCCGATCCGCGCGCCTGGCGCATGGCGCTGGACGCTTGGGACACCTACGAGCGCCTCGGCAGTCCGGAAGGCGAACTGGGTCTGGCCGAACTGATCGTGTATCTCGCCATCGCGCCCAAGAGCAACGCCGTGTACCGCGCCTTCGGCAACGTGCGGCGCGTGATCGCCGATACCGGGACCCTGGACGTGCCGATGCATCTGCGCAACGCGCCGACCAAGCTGATGAAGGAACTCGGCTACAGCAAGGGCTACCAGTACGACCACGATCTCGAAGGCGGCGTGGCACTGGATCAGCAGTGCCTGCCGGACGCTCTGGCCGGCACCGAGTTCTATGCGCCGACCGCGCGCGGACTCGAGGGCAGGATCAAGGACAAGCTCGATGCGCTGCGCGCCGCCCGCCGCGCCGCGCGCAAGGATGCCGGCGCATGATGGGAAGGCTGGGGCTGCTGCCGCGCACGGTCTGGCTGCTGGGTCTGATCAGTCTGTTCAACGACGCCGCCAGCGACATGATCTATCCGCTGGTGCCCTTGTACCTGATGTCGGTGCTGATGGCCGGCCCGCGCGCGCTGGGCCTGATCGAGGGCATCGCCGAGGCGGTCAGCAGCCTGGTCAAGCTGGCGGCCGGCGTGTTCGCCGACCGCATGCACCGCATGCGCGGCTGGGTGATCGGCGGCTACACGCTGGCCGGCATCGCGCGGCCGCTGATCGGCATCACCACCAGCTGGGTCGGCGTGCTGGCCTGCCGGTTCGCCGACCGCGTCGGCAAAGGTCTGCGCTCGGCGCCGCGCGACGCCCTGATCAGCGCCAGCGTCGCGCCGTCCGAGCGCGGCCTGGCGTTCGGGCTGCATCGGGCGATGGACAACCTCGGCGCGGTGGTCGGTCCGCTGGCGGCGGCGGCGCTGCTGGCCGCCGGCATCGGCCTGCGCTCGATCTTCCTGCTGGCGGCGGTCCCGGCGGTGATCGTGTTCGCGCTGGTGCTGACGGTGCCGGAGCCGGCGCGCGATCCGCGGCTCAGGCCGACTCCGTTCCGCTGGAGCCTGGCCGGCCTGCCGCCGCGCTTCTCGCGCTACCTCGCGGTGCTGGCGCTGTTCACGCTGGGCAACTCGTCGAACATGTTCCTGCTGCTGCGCGCACGCCAGCTGGGCCTGAGCGAGCTGCAGGTGCCGCTGCTGTGGGCGCTGATGTCGGGCTTCGCGGCGCTGTTCTCGACCCATCTCTCCGGATTGTCCGATCGCATCGGTCGCACCCGTCTGATCGTCGGCGGCTGGTCGATCTACGCGGCGTTCTATCTGACCCTCGGCCTGCTGCCGCCGCATCCGCTGCTGCTGTGGCCGATGTTTGCCGGCTACGGCGTGTTCCTGGCCGCGACCGAGGGCGCCGAAAAGGCGCTGGTCGCCGATCTGGTGCCGGGCGAGCGCGCCGGTACCGCGTTCGGCTGGTACAACCTGGTCGTCGGCCTGATGCTGCTGCCGGCCTCGGTGCTGTTCGGCTGGCTGTGGCAGGGGGCGACGCCGTTCGTGGCCTTCGCCTTCGGCGCCGGCTGCGCCCTGACCGCCGCGCTGCTGATGGTCGTGTGGGTGCGCCCCGGGTCACCGGCGCCGGCTTGAGCGTTTGCGCCGTTGCGCGCCGCACCGCGATAATCGCGGTGCAACGACAAAATCCCGTCCGCGAAGGACGCAAAGGACGCAAAGTTTTCCCTGATGCCCGTTGAAGTTCAGCGATGCACCCCTCTCCCGCCGGGAGAGGGGCTGGGATGAGGGTACGGTGCTTGCCACAACAAAACCCGAACTCTCCTTGGCGTCCTTCGCGGACCCTGCGATCATTCCAAAGTCAAACGACCTCGTCCGCAAAGTTCGCGAAGAACGCGAAGTTTCCATTCAAGAACCTTTGCATCTTTGGCGTCCTTCGCGGACCCTGCTTTGGAGATGTCATGCTCGATCCGCTGCTGCTGCGCACCCAGCTTGAAGCCACCGCCGCGCAACTCGCGCGGCGCGGCTTCGTGCTCGACACCGCCGCGCTGGCCGCGCTCGAGGTCGAGCGCAAGCAGGTGCAGACCGGGACGCAGGAGCTGCAGAACCTGCGCAACACGCGCTCCAGGGCCATCGGCAACGCCAAGGCGAAAGGCGAGGACACCGCGGCGCTGATGGCGGAAGTGGCGGGCCTGGGCGATCGCCTCAAGGCCGACGAGCAGCGGCTCGGCGAGATCCAGAGCCGGCTGGCCGAGATCGCCCTGCAGGTTCCCAACCTGCCCGATGCCACGGTGCCGCAGGGCAAGGACGAAACCGAAAACGTCGAGCAGCACCGCTGGGGCACGCCGCGCGTGTTCGACTTTCCCGTGCGCGACCACGTCGAGCTGGGCGCCCGCGACGACGGTCTCGACGGCGAGGCCGGCGCGCGGCTCTCCGGTGCGCGCTTCACCGTGCTGCGCGGCGGCATCGCCCGCCTGCATCGCGCGCTGGCGCAGTTCATGCTCGATCTGCACACCGGCGAGCACGGTTACCTCGAATGCAACGTGCCGCTGCTGGTCAACCCCGAGGTGATGCAGGGCACCGGGCAGTTGCCGAAGTTCGAGGAGGATCTGTTTGCGACCCAGGTCGGTGACACGCGGCGCTATCTGATCCCCACCGCCGAAGTCGCGCTGACCAATCTGGTGCGCGAATCCATCGTCGAGGCCGGCACGATGCCGCTGCGCATGACTGCGCACACGCCGTGCTTTCGCGCCGAGGCCGGCAGCGGCGGCCGCGATCTGCGCGGCATGATCCGCCAGCACCAGTTCGAGAAGGTCGAGCTGGTCAGCATCGTCAAGCCCGCCGACAGCGCCGCCGAGCACGAGCGCATGACCCGCTGTGCCGAGGTGGTGCTGGAAAAACTCGGCCTGCCGTACCGGCGCCTGCTGCTGTGCACCGGCGACATGGGCTTCACGGCGGCCAGGACCTATGACCTCGAAGTCTGGCTGCCCTCGCAGAACGTCTATCGCGAAATCAGCTCCTGCTCCAACTGCACCGACTTCCAGGCGCGGCGCATGCAGGCGCGCTGGCGCAACCCCGACGCCGGCAAGCCCGAACTGGTGCACACCCTCAACGGTTCCGGCGTCGCCGTCGGCCGTGCCCTGATCGCGGTGATGGAGAACTGCCAGAACGCCGACGGCACGATCACCGTGCCCGAGGTCCTGCGGCCCTACATGGGCGGCGTCGAGCGCATCGGCTGACCGCGGCCCGCGAGGTCGCCGTATTTGCGATGATAGTGTGGCCGTTCACGGAGAGGTGGCCGAGCGGTTTAAGGCAGCAGTCTTGAAAACTGCCGTGGGCTCACGCCCACCGAGGGTTCGAATCCCTCCCTCTCCGCCAATTCAATGAAGACGTGGAACCGCGACCTCGCGAGGATTGGCGGGAGCGGCAGCAGGGAGGGATGAGAACCCTCGCGGTTCGACGCATGCGCCGGGAGCGCATGCGGACGCCGCAGGCGGCCCCGAGCGCTCGGCGCGAGGGGTGAGGCTCAGGATGAGCCGAACATATCCCTC
>JAJYMF010000037.1 GCA_021787175.1 Pseudomonadota bacterium
GATGATCAGGCAGGTGAGGATGGCGACCACCGACCAGCCCCCCAGCGGGTTGTGGCCGACCGGATGTCCGGCCTTCTGCCAGAACGTGCTGCGGATGTAGGCATGCACCGAGCGCGGCCCGCGCAGGAAGTGGCGGAAACGGCTGGTCTCGGAGCCGAACAGCCCCCACAGCAGGCGAAACAGCACCAGCGCCAGCGTCGCGTAGCCGAAATAGAAGTGCCACTGCATGCTCAGCAGGCCCCAGTCGGCGGTGGCGAACTGCAGCAGCACCAGCAGCACCAGCGTCCAGTGGAACAGGCGCGTCGGCAGATCCCACACTTTCACGCGGATGCCGGTTTCAGCTTCGCTCATGGCGTTCTCTCGTTGCATGCGATCGATGACTGTATGCGGCCGCGCTTACAGGGCGCTGAAAAACAGCCTGCCGTCATCCCCGTCCGATCCATGCGCCGCATCCGCGACACCGCGATCCGGGCACGGATCGCGTCACGGTCGGATTCCGGCACTGCGCTGACGCTGCACCGCAACCCAGCCCGGCCCGCGCGCCAGCGTGTGCATCGGCAGTCCCTGCACGGCCAGTTCGGCGTAGAGGTCCGGTCGCATCACCGCGACGCCGTCGGCGCGCGCGCGCCAGGTCACGGCAAAGTCGGCGAGGTTCGGAATCAGGCGCTCGGGATTCCAGCGCACGCCGGCGCGCAGGTCATAGGGATCCTCGGCGGCGATGGTCACCGTGCGATCGAGATAGAACGGCAGCCCGCGGCGGTAGGCGCCGACCGTGTACACCGGCTCGCCGGGCGCCAGCTGCGGCGCGATCGCCGCGGCCATCGGCGCCGCCGAGTAGATCGGCGCCAGCGCCTGGAAGCCGATCAGCAGCGTCTGCGGCAGCGTCAGTCCGATCAGGCCCGTCAGCACCAGCGCCACCCGCGCGTGTCCGCGCCGCGCCAGCGCGGCGGCGCTCAGCAGCGCGAGCGCGCCCAGCGCGGCGGCCAGCGCGGCGATGTGCATGAAACCCTGGTACGGCGCGGCCATGGTGGCCAGTTTGGCCGGCACGTGCGCACGCAGCGCGAACGGCACCGCGACCGCGACCAGCGCGGCACCGATCGCCAGCCGCCACGCCAGCGCGCGCCCGGACATGGATGCGGCGGTGGCGCCGATCAGCAGCGCCAGCGAGGGAAAGATCGGCAGGATGTACAGCGGCAACTTGGAATGCGAGACGGAGAAGAACACCAGGATCATCAGTGTCCAGATCCACAGCAGCCGGCGCGCGTCGAAACCCGTGGCGCGCGGCGGCAGGCGCAGCGCCGCCGGCAGGAACGCCGTCCACGGAAAGAACCCCAGCGCCACCACCGGCAGGAAGAACCAGAACGGCTGCGCGCGGTCGTCCTTGTCGGTGAGAAAGCGCGTGAAGTGCTCGCGGATGAAAAAGTGATGGAAGAATTCCGGATTGTCGCGGCTGACCGCGATGAACCACGGCAGCGTCAGCGCCAACAGCAGCACCAGCCCCCACGGCAGCTCGACGCGCTTGAGCAGGGCCCAGTCGCGCGTCCACAGCAAGTAGAAAAACAGCGCTCCGCCGGGAAACACCACGCCGATCAGGCCCTTCGACAGTACCGCCGCCGCCAGCGCCGCCCACATCCCCAGCATCAGGCCGCGGCGCGCGCGCGCGCTGGTGCCCGCGTGCTGCGCCACCACGAACGCGCTCAGTGCGATGGCGAAGAACGCGCTGACGCCGAGATCGAGCGTGTTGATGTGGCTGCCCAGTACCCACAGCAGCGAGCCGCCCAGCGCCAGCGCCGCGATCGCGCCGGCGCGGCGGCCGAACATCCGCGCGCCCGCCCAGCCCGCCGCCAGCATGCCGGCCAGTCCGGTCAGCAGGCCCCACAGGCGCGCGGTCCAGTTGTGCAGGCCGAACGTCTCGTAGGCCAGTGCGGTGCCCCAGTACTGCAGCGCCGGCTTGTCGAAGAACTTGATGCCGTCGGAGCGCGGCGTGACCCAGTCGCCGCTGGCCACCATCTCGCGCGGCACCTCGGCGTAGCGGCCCTCGTCCGGCTCCAGCAGCGAACGGTACTGGCTGCCGGCGAACCACAGCCCCAGCCAGACGAGCACCAGAACGGCCAGCAGCCAGCGGATCAGCGGACGCGACGCAGCGACGGAGGCACGCAGGGACATCGGCGGACTCGCTCGACGGGAGGTGCATCGTAACCGGCGCACGGCGCGCGGACGAATCTCCGTCGCGTCACACGCCGGACTGCTGCTGTCAGTCCGCGCGCGGCCTCGGCGCAGGCGCCGGCGCGGTCGCTTCCTGGATCAGATACAGCGGGCGCTGCTTGATCTCGCCGTAGGTGCGGCCGACGTACTCGCCGATCACGCCCAGTGCCAGCAGCTGCACGCCGCCGAGAAACAGCACCACCGCCATCAGCGAGGGATAGCCGGCGACCGCGTTGCCCCACAGCAGCGCCTTGATCACCACCTCGATGCCGTAAGCGAAGGCGAACAGCGAGGTCAGCACGCCGGTCCACATCGCAAAGCGCAGCGGCACGGTCGAGAACGAGGTGATGCCCTCGACCGCGAAACGCCACAGGCGCGCGTAGTTCCACTTGGTGGTGCCGGCCGCGCGCGGGTCGCGGCGATACAGCACCCGCGTCTGCGGAAAGCCGACCCAGGCGAACAGGCCCTTCATGAAACGCTGACGCTCGCGCAGCTCGCGCAGCGCGGCCAGCGCGCGCGCCGACAGCAGGCGGAAATCGCCGGTGTCGCGCGGAATCGGCACGTCGGACATGCGCTCCATCACGCGATAGAACGCCGCCGAGGTGAGCTTCTTCAGCCGGCTTTCGCCCTCGCGCTCGCTGCGCGTGGCATAGACCACGTCGTAGCCGGCGCGCCAGCACTCGATCAGCTGCGGGATCAGCTCCGGCGGGTCCTGCAGGTCGGCGTCGATCACCACCGTCGCCGTGCAACCGGCGGGCACCGCGTCCAGGCCGGCGGTCATCGCCGCCTCCTTGCCGAAGTTGCGGCTGAAGCGCAGGCCGGTCACCCGCGCATCGGCGGCGGCCAGTTCCCCGATCACCGCCCAGCTGCGGTCGCGGCTGCCGTCGTCGACGTAGATCACCCGCGCCGGCAGATCCAGCGCGTCGAGCACGGCGGCCAGGCGGCGCTGGAACGCCGGCAGCACCTCGGCCTCGTTGTACGCCGGCACGACCACGGCCAGCGCGGGGGCGGACGCATCCGTCGGGGTGGAAGTCATGCGCGCAAGCTTAGCGGAAGCCATTCGGACCGCGAGGGCTGTCCACCCCTGCGGCACGCGGTCGCCATGGCCTGGGCAATGCAGCGGATGTCATCGGTCTGGGCTATATTCAAACGGACGTTCGAAGAGCTGCCGGCCATGAACCTGCGTCGATTGCTGCCCTTGCTCGCCCTTGCCGCGCTGGTCCTGACGGCCTGCGCGCCGACGCGCAGCGTCTACCCGCCGGCGATCAGCGTGCAGGCGCTGGATGTTCTCAAGGACGGGCGCTGGCAGGTGACGGTGCGTTTCGACAACTATGCCTACCGCGCCCTGCGCTTCGACACGCTCGACGCCGAACTCAGCGTCGGCGGCGTGCCCGCGGGGCGACTCAGCGGTCCGATCGGCATCGCCATTCCCGAACTGAGCGGCGACGTGGCCCGCTTCATGCTGACGCCGGCCGCCGCCGCCGCGGCAGCGCTGAATGCCTGCGCCAACGCTGGCACGGTCAACGCATCGGCCGCGGGCACGGGTGCGATCCACCCGCCGGCCGGCTGCGCGAACGGCAGTGTGGCCTATGCGCTGGCCGGCACCGTGGTGGCCGGTCTGCCCGACGCCAAGCAGCCCGAACACTACGCGGCCCGGCACACGGGCTATCTCTCCCCCGTGCCGGGCCTGCCCGATGCCTGGCGCTGACCCCGACACCCCGAGGATCGACCATGACCCAGTACGCCGCGCCGCTCGATGACATGCGCTTTGCGCTCTACGACGTGCTGGGCGCCGACGCGCTGTTCGCGCGCCTGCCCGGCTGCGAGGCCGCCAATCGCGAGCTGATCGACGCCGTGCTCGAGGAGGCCGGCAAGTTCAACGAGCAGGTGCTGGCACCGCTCAATCAGGTCGGTGATCAGGAAGGCTGCCATTACGACAAGGCCAGCGCATCGGTCACTACGCCCAAGGGCTTCAAGGAGGCCTTCAAGCAGTACGTCGACGGCGGCTGGATGGGCCTCAACGCGCCCGAGTCCTACGGCGGCCAGGATCTGCCGGAAACGATCGGCGTGGCTTTCAAGGAAATGATCGCCGCGGCCAACGTCGCCTGGGGCACCTATCCGCTGCTGTCGTCCGGCGCCACCGAAGCGCTGACCCAGCACGGCGAGGAGTGGCAGCGCCAGGCCTTCATGAAGCCGATCGTCGCGGGCCGCTGGACCGGCACCATGTGCCTGACCGAGCCGCACTGCGGCACCGACCTCGGCCTGCTCAAGACCCGCGCCGAACCGGCCGCCGACGGCAGCTACCGGATCAGCGGCACCAAGATCTTCATCAGCGCCGGCGAACACGACCTGGCCGAGAACATCGTGCACCTGGTGCTGGCGCGCCTGCCCGACGCACCGGCCGGCTCGCGCGGCATCTCGATGTTCCTGGTGCCCAAGTTCAAGGTGGCGCGCGACGGCACGATGGGCGTGCGCAACGGCGTCGCCTGCGGCTCGATCGAGCACAAGATGGGCATCAAGGGTTCGGCCACCTGCGTGATGAACTTCGACGGCGCCGAGGGTTACCTGATCGGCCGGCCGCACAAGGGCCTGACGGCCATGTTCACCATGATGAACGCGGCGC
>JAJYMF010000411.1 GCA_021787175.1 Pseudomonadota bacterium
CAGCGGATCAGGCCGCGGCCGGGTTTCCCGGCGCCATGGCACCGGCGAGCATGGCGCCGGCCGGCAGTCCCCACCGCAGCGGGCGGGGAATGCTCAGCGCCCGCGCCAGCCGCTGAGGCGCGCGCGCAGGCGCACCAGTGCCTGGCCGTGGATCTGGCAGACCCGCGATTCGCTGACGCCCAGCACCTCGCCGATCTCCTTGAGGTTGAGCTCGTCGTCGTAATAGAGCGACATCACCAGTTTTTCACGTTCCGGCAGGTTCTCGATCGCCCGCACCAGGTCGGTGCGCATGCCGGCCTGCTCATGTGCCTGCGCCGGGCTGAGCGCGGCTTCGTCGGCGACCTCGAGATCATCGCCCTCGTCGTATTCGCCGCCCGACAGGCTGAGCATGCGGCAGCTGGCCGCGTCAGCGACGATCGCGTGGTACTCCTCGAGCGAGATGCCCAGACGCCGCGCCACCGCGGACTCCTCGGCGTCACGTCCGGTTTCGGCCTCGATCTGGCGCACCGCCTCGGCCACTTCGCGCGCCTTGCGATGCACCGAACGCGGAGTCCAGTCGGTCTTGCGCAGTTCGTCGAGCATCGCGCCGCGGATGCGGATGCCGGCGTAGGTCTCGAAATTGGCCGACCGCGTCGGCGTGTAGTTCCGGGCCGCCTCGAGCAGCCCGATCATTCCGGCCTGGATGAGGTCGCCGACATCGACGCTCGCCGGCAACCGCCCCATCAGGTGATAGGCGATGCGGCGGACCAGGGTGGCGTGCTGACGCACCAGTTCGTCGCCGGAGAGACGCTGGACTTCGAGATATTCCGTGCTTGCGTTCATCCGCTGATTCCTTCCAATACGCCTGCAGGTCCGACAGCCTGGCCGGGCATGAAGGCAAGATGCCCCGCGGACGCCGGCTCGACGGCCCACTGGTCGGCGATGCGGGCGATGCGCTGAAACGCCTGCGCGGCGCGACTGCCCGGAAAGGCGTCGACCACCGCCGCCTGCCGGCGCACCGCCCGCCGCAGATCCTCGTCCTGCGGCACCGCGCCGAAATAGTCGAGCACGACGTCGAGAAAGCGGTCGGTGACGCGCAGGATCTTCTGGTACAGCTCGCGCCCCTGACGCTCGCCCGAAACCATGTTGGTCAGCACCCGGAAGCGGCCGACGCCGTACTCGCGTGACAGCACCTTGATCAGCGCGTAGGCGTCGGTGATCGACGCCGGCTCGTCGCAGACCACCACCACCACCTCGTGCGCGGCGCGGCTGAACAGGGTGACGCTCTCGGCGATGCCGGCGGCCGTATCGATCACCAGCGCATCGAGCGGCGCGCGGTAACCGGAAAACGCGTTGATCAGCGCGGCATGTTCGTGACTGCCGAGCTGCGCCATACGCCGCGTGCCGGAGGTGGCCGGGGCCACCTTGAGACCGCGCGGCGCGGCGAGCAGCAGCTCGTCCAGCGTGCACTGGCCATCCAGCAGGTGCGCCAGGGTGCGCGAGGGCGTCAGGCCGAGCTGCACGTCGACGTTGGCGAGCCCGAGATCGGCATCGAGCAGCACCACGTCGCGGCCGGCCATGGCCAGCGCCATCGACAGATTGACCGCAACGCTGGTCTTGCCGACGCCGCCCTTGCCGCTGGTGACGGCGATCACCCGGGTCGGCGGCACCGCGTTGCGGCGCGTCAGCCCTGCCGCCTGATGGCTGGATGTCGAGAACATGCCGTCCCTTCAGGCGCGGGCCAGGGCCAGTCGGCCGAAACGCTCGGCCAGCGCGTGCTCGTCGAGGGGTGCATCGGTCTGCTGCCGCGCGGCCCGGCAGACCAGCTTGTGCGCATCCGCACGCGCCAGATCTTCGGGCACGCGCTGGCCGTCGGTGACATAGTCCAGCGACAGCCCGTGACGGATCAGCGCCGAAAAGGCCGTCCCCAGCGTGGGCGCCTCGTCGAGCTTGGTCAGCACGCACCCGCCGGGCCGCAATCCGGCATAGGCGCGGATGGCGCCGTCCAGCGCCGCGCCCTGCGCGTTGGCCGCCAGTACCAGGGTCGTCTGCACGGGCGTCCTGTCGCCGGCAAGCGCACGCATCAGCTCGGCGATGCGCGCGTCGCGGTAACCGAGTCCCGGGGTATCGATCAGCACCAGCCGGTGATCGGCCAGCCGCGACAGCAGTTCGTCGAGCTCGGCGGCGCTGGTGGCGGCATACACCGGCACGCCGAGCAGGCGACCGTAGCGATAGAGCTGTTCGTCGGCGGCAATCCGGAAATGATCCGCGCTGATCAGGGCCACACCGCGCGGCCCCTGCGCGGCGACCGCGCGCGCGGCGAGCTTGGCCAGCGTGGTGGTCTTGCCCACCCCGGTGGGACCGACCAGCGCGAATTTGCCGCCGGTCGCCAACGGATCATGCGCCGTCACCGGCAGGCGCCGCGCCAGCAGGCCGAGCGGCAGGTAACGCGCCTGTTCCGAATTCAGGGACTCGGGCAAATCGGCCAGCAGGCCGCTGGCGACATCGCTGTCGATGCCCAGACGTCCGAACTCGGTCAGCACGCGCGCGCGCTGCGGGTTCCTGCGGCCCAGTTCGTTCCAGGCCAGGCTGGACAGCTGCAGCTCCAGCATCTGCCGCAACTCGGCGAGCTCCTCGCGCAGCGGTGTCTCGCGAACGGCTTCGGCGTCGCGCGCGGCGACCGGCGCCGGCTCGGCCGGCGGCCGACGCAGGACGATCGAATCCGCCGCGGGCGCAGGAACCTCGACACGCGGCGGCTGCGCAGACGCCACGGCCTGACCGCGCAAGAGCCCGCTGACCGTCTCCGAGAAACTGGCGATATGCGCCGCGGCCGCAGCTGCCGGCAACGCCGGCGGGCGCACCGTGCCTTCGCCAGCGGCCTCGCGCACGAGCATCTCGTCGTAGTCCAGCGCAGCAATGATCTCGATGCCCTCATCGGTGCGCCGCGACGACAGGATCACCGCGTCCGGCCCCTGCTCCTCGCGCACCAGACGCATGGCCTGGCGCATGTCGGCGGCAACAAATCGCTTGATCTTCACGGGATCTACCCCCCTGTCTCCGGACCTAGCGGCCCAGCGCCGCGATCAGCCGCACACGGCGGTTGTCCGGCACCTCGTTGTAAGCCAGCACATGCAGCCCCGGTGCGGCCACGCGGGTGAAACGCGCCAGCCACGAACGCAATGCCGGAGCCACCAGCAACACGGCCGGCTCGCCGGCCATCTCCTGCCGGCGCGACGCCTCGGCGATGTTGTGCTGCAGGCGCTCGGCCAGGCCGGGCTCGACCGCGGGCCCGGCCGGACCTCCCGCCTGCAGGCTCTGCAGCAAGATCTGTTCCAGCTCCGGCGCCAGCGTGATCACCGGCACCTCGGCGCTCAGTCCGGCGATGTCCTGCACGATCTGGCGACCCAGCGCCGCGCGCACGGCGGCGGTCAGCACGGCGGAATCCTGACTGTGGCCGGCCGCATCCGCCAAGGTTTCGACGATGGTGCGCATGTTGCGGATCGGCACGTGCTCCGCGAGCAGGTTCTGCAGCACCTTGACCAGACCGCCCAGCGGCAGACGCTTGGGCACCAGGTCCTCGACCAGCTTGGGCGCGGCCTGCGCCAGGCGGTCGAGCATCTGCTGCACCTCCTCGTGCCCCAGCAGCTCGTGCGCGTGAGTCTGCAGGATGTGCGAAAGATGCGTGGCCACCACCGTGCTCGGGTCGACAATGGTGTAGCCCAGCGTCTGCGCCTGGTCGCGCGAGCCGGGCTCGACCCAGACGGCCTCGAGATCGAAGGCGGGATCGCGCGTCGGAATGCCCGGCACACTGCCGTAGACGCGTCCCGGGTTGATCGCCAGCAGGCGATCGGTGTGGATCTCGGCCTGGCCGACGGGCACGCCCAGCACGCTGATGCGGTAGGCGTTGGGTGCGAGATCGAGGTTGTCGCGGATATGCACCGCCGGCACCAGGAAGCCGAGCTCCTGCGACAGCTTCTTGCGCACGCCCTTGATCCGTCCCATCAGCTCGCCGCCCTGGTTGCGGTCGACCAGCGGGATCAGCCGGTAGCCGACCTCGAGTCCGATCACGTCCACCGCGCTGACATCGTCCCAGCCCAGCTCGACGGGCTCGCTGGGCGCACGCACCGGCGCCGGCTCCGCATCGGCCTGCAGGGCAGCCTCGCGGCGATGATGATGCAGCCACCACGCCCCCGCGCCGCAGCCGGCACCAAGGGAGAGAAACGCGAGGTTGGGCATGCCCGGAATCAGGCCCATGGTGCCGAGCACGGCGCCTGCCACGGCCAGCGCCTTGGGCTGCCCGAGCAGCTGGGCCATCACCTGCCGGCCCATGTCCTCGGAGCGCGACACACGGGTGACGATCATCGCCGCCGCGATCGACAGCATCAGCGCCGGCACCTGCGCCACGAGGCCGTCGCCGATAGTCAGCAGCGTGTAGGTGCGCGCCGCCTCGCTGACGCTCAGCCCGTGCTGCAGCACGCCGACGGCGAAGCCGCCGATGATGTTGATGAACAGGATCAGGATGCCGGCGATGGCGTCGCCGCGCACGAACTTGCTGGCGCCGTCCATCGAGCCGTAGAAGTCGGCCTCCTGCGCCACCTCCGTGCGGCGCTGGCGCGCGACGTCCTCGCCGATGAGGCCGGCGTTGAGATCGGCGTCGATCGCCATCTGCTTGCCCGGCATCGCGTCGAGCATGAAGCGCGCGCCCACCTCGGCGATGCGCCCGGCGCCCTTGGTGATCACCATGAAGTTGATCAGCACCAGGATGATGAACACCATCACGCCCACGGCGAAGTTGCCGCCCACCAGGAAGTGGCCGAACGCCT
>JAJYMF010000222.1 GCA_021787175.1 Pseudomonadota bacterium
GCGATTCCCCCGGGCGGTGGGTTCTGGCGTTGCCGCTGCGGTGCCGGCGCATGCTTCATGCCCGTTCGCGATCAAGACACGAGAACCGCGTAGCCCGGATGCAGCGCAGCGGAATCCGGGAATCAGGCTTGGTACGGCCCCGGATTCAGCCTCTCATGGGGTTCCATCCGAGCTGCACCGATCGTATCGATTGAACGCAACTTGGCATCAGGCGTGCGGAGGATGGTACGCAAACACCTGCGCCGGCGCGCCGCCGAAGTCGATGGTATCCACCAGTTCGCCGCCCAGCCGCTTCGCCAGCTGTTCCGAGGCCAGATTGCCGGGGCGGATCAGGCTGATCGCGCGCGGTGCGCGCAGCGCGCGCCAGGCGAAGTCCAGCGCCGCGCGTGCGGCCTCGGTGGCGTAGCCGTGCCCGCGGGCTTCCGGGGTGAGCATCCAGCCGACTTCGAGATCCGGCCAGCCTTCCGGACGCAGCAGCCCGGCACGGCCGACGAAGCGGCCGTCATCGCGGGTTTCCAGTGCCCACATGCCGTAGCCGCGCAGTTGCCAGTGGCCCAGCAGCATCGCCATCGAACGCCAGGCGTTGATGCGATCCAGCGGCTGGCCGTCGCCGACCCAGCGCGTGCTCTCGGGGTCGCCCAGCATCGCCGCGTAGGCGTCGAAATGGCGTTCCTCCAGTGCCGTCAGGCGCAGGCGGGCGGTTTCGATCCGCGGGATCGCGTCCATGCCGGTCAGCCCAGCAGCGCGGCGAGTGCCCGCGTCGAGCCGGCGAGACTGTCGCGCCAGTCGAAACCGATGATGGCGGTGCCGGTCCCGGCGTCGCGGAAGCTCTCCTCCTGGCCCGGTGCGAGCAGGTGGCGGTAGTCCACGGTCAGCTCGGCGCCGGCTTCGAGGTCGGTGGCGGCGAAGATGAAGCCGAGGTGCCAGAGTCCGGTCGGGGTGAAGCTGTGGTTGACGTAGCACTCGTCGGGCCAGTCCGGCGACAGCGTGTAACGGTCCTCGAACCAGCGCACGCTGGTGTGCTGCTGGGCGGCGAGTTCGGGCGTGCCGGCGATCTCGTCGAAGGCGTAGGTGCGCGGGATGGCGTCCGGGGCCACCATGATCGAGCCCGCTGACACCGGCTGGGCGAGGAACAGGCCCTTCCCGGCGCCGGGGATGGAGGAAGCTGCAATGCGGTAACGGGGGAGAATCATCACAACGGCCCGGCTTGCGCGGGGCGCGAGTGTAGCGCGCGGCGAGCCGGGATGCCGCGTCCCCGGGACGGCGCCCCGGGAACGCGGCGGGAGCTTACTTGCGTGCGGCCGGAACCGTCTTCGCCGCGGGCTTGGCGGCGACCGCAGCCGGGCGCGCGCCATTGAGCAGGATATTGGCGCGGTTGCGCTCGACGGTGCGCGCGCCGATGCCCTTGACCTCGGTCAACTGGTCGGCGCTCCTGAACGCGCCGTGGGCCTGACGGTAATCGACGATGGCCTTGGCCTTGGCCAGACCGACGCCGTCGAGCGCATCGGCCAGGGTCTGCGCATCGGCGCGGTTGATGTCCACCGGCGAGCCGGCGAAGGCCGGTGCGGCGAGGGCAAGGCAGAGGGCGAGGGCGGCGAGAAGGGAACGCATGGCGGATCTCCTGTCGTGGGCGGCCCGCAGCCGGGCCGTGGCGGCAGTGTCGGCCGCCTCCGCGGCCCGTGCTGCCGGCCGCAGCGGGCCGGTGACGTCCGTGCGCCGCCGCGGCCGCTGTGAGGGACGGCCTACAGGCGCGTCGGCGGGCCGGCGCTAAAATGGCATTCCAGAAGACGGGAGCACGGGCATGGACCTGCAGCGCATCGAGGGCGACATCGGCAGCCTGTGGGATGACGAGGTGGTGCCGCAGCTGACCGACTACATCCGCATTCCCAACAAGTCGCCGATGTTCGATCCGCAGTGGGCCGAGCACGGTTACATGGACGCCGCGGTGGCATTGCTGGAGCGCTGGGCGCGCGCCAAGCTCGCGGCCCTGCCCGGCGCGACGCTGGAGGTCGTGCGCCTGCCGGGACGCACGCCGCTGATCTGCATCGATATGCCGGCCAGCGCGGACTCGCCGGCGCGCGCGGACGACACCGTGCTGCTCTACGGCCATCTCGACAAGCAGCCGGAGATGAGTGGCTGGGCCGACGGACTGGGTCCGTGGACGCCGGTGCTCAAGGGCGACAAGCTGTTCGGCCGCGGCGGCGCCGATGACGGCTATGCGCTGTTCGGAGCGTTGGCGGCGCTGCTGGCGCTGCGCGGGCAGGGCGTGCCGCACGCGCGCTGCGTGATCCTGATCGAGGCCTGCGAGGAGTCCGGCAGCTACGACCTGCCGCATTACGTCGACCACCTCGCCGCGCGCATCGGCAAGCCGTCGCTGGTGGTCTGCCTGGACTCGGGCTGCGGCAACTACGAGCAGCTGTGGCTGACCACCAGCCTGCGCGGGATGACCGGCGGCGTCCTGCGCGTACAGGTGCTGGAGGAGGGCGTGCATTCGGGCGACGCCTCCGGCGTGGTGCCGTCGAGCTTTCGCGTGCTGCGGCAGATCCTGTCGCGGCTGGAGGACGAACTGACCGGCGCGATCCGCCCGCGCGAGCTGCACGCCGAGATCCCCGCCGAGCGTCTGGCGCAGGCCCGCGAGGTCGCGGCGGTGCTGGACGTCGACGTGTATGCCAAGTTCCCGTTCCTGCCCGGCATGCGCCCGGTCGCCGACGACGCCGTCGAGCTGGTGCTCAACCGCACCTGGCGGCCGCAGCTCGCGGTCACCGGCGTCGAGGGCCTGCCGCCGCTGGGCAGTGCCGGCAACGTGCTGCGCCCGTACACCGCGGTGAAGCTCAGCCTGCGCCTGCCGCCGACGCTGGACGGCGGCAGGGCCGGCGAGTTCGTCAAGCACCTGCTCGAGCGCGATCCGCCCTACGGCTGCAAGGTCGTCTTCGAGCTGGAGAAGGCCTCCAGCGGCTGGAACGCGCCGCCGCTGTCGCCGTGGCTGGCGCAATCGGTCGCGCAGGCTTCGCAGACCGCGTTCGGTGCGCCGGTGGCGTTCATGGGCGAGGGCGGCACGATCCCGTTCATGGGCATGCTGGGCGAGAAGTTTCCCGGCGCGCAGTTCCTGATCACCGGCGTGCTCGGTCCGCACTCCAACGCCCACGGCCCGAACGAGTTCCTGCACATTCCCACCGGCAAGCGCGTGTCGCAGGTGGTGGCGCAGGTGCTGGCCGATCACGCGGTCGCCAGCGGCCAGGGGCTGACCCGCGGCGTGGCGGCGCAGGCCGGGCACGCACAGCACGGAGAGCATGGCTGCTGCTGAGGGTGGCGCGCGTCAGGCCGCGCAACAGGACAGCTGCGTCACGTCCTTGCTGAAGGTCTGCGCGCAGAGCTTCAGCCCCTCGACCATGGTCAGATACGGAAACAGCTGCGCGGCAAGTTCGGCGACCGTCATGCCGTGACGGACGGCGAGCGCCGCCGTCTGGATCAGCTCGCCGGCGCCGTCGGCGACCGCCTGCACGCCGAGGATGCGGCCCGAGCCGGCCGCGGCGACGATCTTGATGAAGCCGCGGGTGTCGAAATTGGCGAGCGCACGCGGCACGTGGTCGAGGGTCAGCATGCGGCTGTCGATGGCGATGCCCCGGTGCTGTGCCGCGGCTTCGGTCAGTCCGACGCCGGCGACCTGCGGATCGGTGAAGGTCACTGCCGGCATGCTGCGCAGGTCCAGCGCGACGTCGCCGCCGGTCATGTTGACGGCCGCGTGCGAGCCGCCCGCGGCGGCCACGTAGACGAACTGCGGCAGGCCGGTGCAGTCGCCCGCTGCGTAAATGTGCGGCGCGCTGGTCTGCAGATGATCGTTGACGACCACGCAGCCGTCGCTGTCGGTGGCGACGCCGATGGCCTCGAGGCCGAGCCCGTCGGTATCCGGAGCGCGGCCGGCGGCGACCAGCAGACGCTCGCCGCGCAGCTCGCCGCGGTCGGTGCGCACCACGAATTCGCCGTCCGCATGGGCAACGGACCGGCTCTGCGTTTGCGTGAGTACCGTGATGCCCTCGTCGCGGAAGATGGCCTGCAGGGCCTCGCCGATGGCCGGGTCTTCGTGCGACAGCAGGCTGCTGCGGGCGATGATCGTCACCGTGCTGCCCATGCGCGCATAAGCCTGCGCCAGCTCGACCGCCGCCACCGAGGCACCGATCACCAGCAGCCGCGGCGGAATGGCATCGCCGGCCAGCGCGTCGGTGGAGGTCCAGTACGGCGTGTCTCGCAGGCCGGGGATCGGCGGCAGCGCCGGACGCGCGCCGGTGGCGATCAGGGCGCGGTCGAAGGCGAGCCGCTGCACGCCGCCGTCGTCCGTGCTGACCGCGAGCGTGTGCGCGTCCGTGAATCGCGCCGCGCCGCGCAGCAGCGTGAGGCGCGGATTGCCGGCGATGATGGCTTCGTACTTCGCCGCGCGCAGCTCTTCCACGCGACCCTGCTGCTGGGCGAGCAGCGCCTTGCGGTCCACCCGCGGCGGCGCGGCCGACAGGCCGGCGTCGAAGGGGCTGGTGCTGCGCAGATGCGCGACGTGGGCGGCGCGGATCATGATCTTGGACGGCACGCAGCCGGTGTTGACGCAGGTGCCGCCGAGCGTGCCGCGTTCGATCAGGGTGACCCGGGCACCGCGCTCGGCGGCGGTGATCGCCGCCGCCATGGCGGCACCGCCGCTGCCGATGACGGCGACATGCAGGCCATCGGCACCGCTGCTGGGCGGCGTGCGGGCCGCGTCGTCGCGCAGCTCGGCGCCATAGCCCTTGCCG
>JAJYMF010000238.1 GCA_021787175.1 Pseudomonadota bacterium
TGGGCTTGCGAGTGCGGGCCGCCGAAGTCGAACATCAGCGCACCTTCAGCGTGGCCAGGCCGATCAGCATCAGCATCACGCTGATGATCCAGAAGCGCACGATCACGCGCGGCTCGGGCCAGCCCTTCAGCTCGAAGTGGTGGTGGATGGGCGCCATGCGGAAGATGCGCTTGCCGGTGAGCTTGTAGCTGGCGACCTGCAGCATCACCGAGGCGGTTTCCATGACAAACACGCCGCCCATCACCAGCAGCACGATCTCCTGACGCACGATCACCGCGATGCAGCCCAGCGCGGCGCCGATCGCCAGCGCGCCGACGTCGCCCATGAACACCTGCGCCGGGTAGGCGTTGAACCACAGGAAACCCAGACCTGCGCCGGCCAGCGCGCCGCAGAAGATCGCCAGCTCGCCGGCGCCCGGGATCGCCGGGATGTCGAGGTAGCTGGAGAACACCGCGTTGCCGGCGAGGTAGGCGAAGATGCCCAGCGCGCCCGCCACCAGAACGCTCGGCATGATCGCCAGCCCGTCGAGGCCGTCGGTCAGGTTCACCGCGTTGGAGAAGCCGACGATCATCAGGTAGGCGATCGGGATGAAGCCGACGCCGAGCGGGATCGCCACCTGCTTGAACAGCGGCACGTACAGCGCGGTCGCCGCCGGCACCGGCGCGCTGGCGAACAGCAGCACGGCCGCGGTCAGCCCGACCAGCGACTGCCAGAGATACTTCCAGCGCGCCGGCAGGCCGCGGCTGTCCTTCAGCACCAGCTTCTTGTAGTCGTCGTAGAAGCCGATCGCGCCGTAGGACACGGTGACGCCCAGCACGATCCAGACGTAGCGGTTGCCGAGGTCGGCCCACAGCAGCGTCGCCAGCGTGATCGCCAGCAGGATCAGGGTGCCGCCCATGGTCGGCGTGCCGGCCTTGCTCAGGTGCGACTGCGGGCCGTCGCTGCGGATCACCTGCCCCGCCTTCTGCGCGGCGAGGCGGCGAATCAGGCCCGGACCGAACAGCAGCGAGAAGGCCAGCGCCGTCAGCGCACTCATGATGGTGCGGAAGGTGATGTACTGGAACAGATGGAAGCCGCCGACGTAACCCTGCAGCCAGCGCGCCAGTTCAAGCAGCATGCGTGGATCCCCCCGCGGCATCGCCGCTCAGCGCCGCCACCACGCGCTCCATGCCCGACGAGCGCGAGCCCTTGACCAGACAGGTGACGCCCGGGTGCAGGGCTTCGCGCAGGGCCGCGATCAGCATGGCCTGATCGTCGCAATGCGCCCCCGCGTCGCCGAACGCCGCGCTGGCCGCGCGGCTCAGGCGGCCGACGGTGAACAGGCGGCGGATGCCCGCGGCGCGCGCCTGCGTGCCGACGGCGGCGTGCAGCGCCTCGGCGCCCGCGCCCAGTTCGGCCATGTCGCCCAGGACCAGCCAGGTCTCGCCGCCGGACAGCGCCAGCGCGGCAATCGCCGCGGCCACCGAGCCGGGATTGGCGTTGTAGGTGTCGTCGATCAGGGTCCAGCCGCCGGCCATCGCGCGCCGCACCAGCCGGCCGGGCACCGCGCTGGCCGTTTCCAGTCCGGCCGCGATGTCGGCCAGCGGAATGTCCAGCGCGGTCGCGGCCGCCGCCGCCGCCAGCGCGTTGTGCACGTTGTGCCGTCCGGGCAGCGGCAGCCGGACCGTGGCGGCGCCCGCGGGCGTCATCAGCCGGAAGCGGCTGCCGTCGGCGGCCAGCGCCAGCTCGGCGGCGCCCACCTCGACCTCGCTGCCGAGACCGAAGCGCAGCATGCGGCGGCTGCCGGCAAGCCCGGCGAAGAAGCCGGCGTAGGCGTCGTCGGCGTTGATCACCGCGATGCCATCCGCGGGCAGCGCCTCGTAGAGAGCGCCCTTGGTGCTGGCCACGCCGTCGATGCTGCCCATGCGTTCGAGATGCGCCGGCGCGATGTTGGTGACCAGCGCCACCTGCGGCCGCGCGATCGCTGCCAGGTAGGCGATGTCGCCGGGCTTGCCCGCGCCCATCTCCAGCACCGCGTACTCGGCGTCGGCCGGCATCGCCAGCAGGGTCAGCGGCAGGCCGATCTCGTTGTTGTAGTTGCCGGCGGTGACGTGGGTGCGGCCGCGGCGCGCGAGGATCGCCGCCAGCAGGCCCTTGACCGTGGTCTTGCCGCTGGAACCGGTGATGCCGACCACCCGCGCGCGCCGCTGCGCGCGCACCGCGCTGGCCAGATCGCCGAGCGCCAGCAGGACATCGTCCACCAGCACCTGCGGCAGCACCGTCTCGACGCGGCGCGCAACCAGCGCTCCCGTCGCACCGTTTGCCGCCGCCGCGGCGACGAAGTCGTGGCCATCGGCGTGCTCGCCCTTGAGCGCCACGAACAGCGTTCCCGGCGCGATGCGGCGGCTGTCGGTGGCGACCGCGTCGACCACCGCGTCGGCGCCGAACAGGCGGCCGCGGGTCCACAGGGCCACTTCGCCGAGGCGCAGGTTCAGCATGGCCGCGCCTCCAGCGCCGCGCGCGCCACGGCGAGGTCGTCGAACGGGCGGCGCGTACCGGCGATCTCCTGATACGGCTCGTGACCCTTGCCGGCGATCAGCACCACGTCGCCGGGCCGCGCGGCCGCGACCGCCGCCGCGATCGCGGCCGCGCGGTCGCGCTGCACGCTGACCGGCGCGCCCGCGGGCATGCCGGCGCGGATCGCCGCGACGATGGCGTCGCCGTCCTCGCCGCGCGGATTGTCGTCGGTGACGATCGCGCGGTCGGCCAGGCGCGCGGCGATCGCGCCCATCTCGGGACGCTTGCCGGCATCGCGCTCGCCGCCGCAGCCGAACACGCAGATCAGCGCGCCGCGGCAGTGCGCGCGCAGCGCGGCCAGCGCCTGCTCCAAGGCGTCCGGCGTGTGCGCGTAATCCACCACCACCAGCGGCGCGGCGCCGCCGCCCAGGCGGCTCATGCGCCCGGGCACCGGGAGCAGCGCCGCCAGCGCGGTCCGCAGCGCATCGAAGTCCGCGCCCAGCGCGCCCAGCGCGGCGGCGATGCCCAGCAGGTTGGCGACGTTGAAGCGCCCCAGCAGCGCGCTGTTCACCTCCGCCTCGCCCCAGGGCGCATGCAGACGGAACGCCAGTCCGGCGTCGCTGCCGCGGATGGCGCTGGCGCGCACGTCGGCATCGGCGCTGGCGATGCCGGTGGTCAGGCGCCGCACGCCGGCCGGCAACCGCGCCGCGAGCGCGCGGCCGAAGTCGTCGTCGATGTTGATCACCGCGGCGCGCAGGCCCGGCCAGGCGAACAGTTTCGCCTTCGCCGCACCGTAGGCGGCCATGCTGCCGTGATAGTCGAGATGGTCGCGGGTGAGGTTGGTGAACAGCGCCAGATCGAACGCGACCGCGTTGACGCGGCCCTGCTCCAGCGCGTGCGAGGAGACCTCCATTGCCACGTGGCTGGCGCCGGCATCGCGAAAGTCGGCCAGCAGACCGTGCACCGCGATCGCGTCCGGCGTGGTGCGCTCGCCGGCGGCCAGCTGTCCGTGCAGGCCTGCGCCCAGCGTGCCGATGGTCGCCGCGCGATGGCCGAGCTGCTGCAGCGCCTGCGCCAGCAACTGCACGGTGGTGGTCTTGCCGTTGGTGCCGGTGACGCCGATCACGGTCAGCGCCCGCGAGGGTTCGCCGTACCAGCGCGCGGCCAGGGTGCCGGCGTGCGCGGCGAGATCGCCGATCCACAGCACCGGCGCTTCGGGCAGCGCCGGCAGATTCTCCGGGGCCGGCGTTTCGGCCAGCACCGCCGCCGCGCCGCGGGCGACCGCGTCCGGCGCGAACGCGATGCCGTGCGCGTGCGCGCCGCGCAGCGCCAGGAACGCCTCGCCGGCACGCACGCGGCGCGAGTCCAGGCTCAGCCCGCGGATGCGGATCGCGCCCGCCGCACCGGCGTCGGCGATGCCGTCGAGCAGTACGGCCAGCGGCATGCCGGCGCTCACGGCGTGCCCTCCTTGTAGTTGGTCGCGCCGGGCGCATAGTCCGGCGCCGGACTGCCGGGCCGGATCGGCTGTGCCGCCGCCGGGCCGCCGGCGTACCAGCGCTGCACGTTGTCGGGCGGCACGTCGAGCAGGCGCAGCGCGCCGTCCATCACCGCGCTGAACACCGGCGCCGAAACGATGCCGCCGTAATAGCCGCCCTTGGTCGGGTCGCGGATCACCACCACGCCGACCAGACGCGGATCGGTCGCCGGCACCATGCCGACGAACACGCTCTCGTACTGGTTCTCGTAGCCGCCGGCGGCGGCGATGTGCGCGGTGCCGGTCTTGCCGGCCACGGTGTAGTTGGGAATCGCCGCCTTGAGCGCGGTGCCCTGCGGGCTGACCACGGTTTCCAGCATCCTGATCACGGCGCGGGCGATCGCCGGATCGATCACCGCGTTGCCGCGCGAATCCTCGCCCTTGACGAAGGTGGGCGCATGCAGCACGCCGCCGTCGGCGATCGCGGCATAGCCCTGCGCCAGCTGCAGGGCGGTGACGTTGAGGCCGTAGCCGTAGGCGATGGTGGCGGTGCGGATCTGGCTCCAGTGGCCGCTGTCCGGCAGCAGGCCCGAAGCCTCGCCGGGAAAACCGCTGCCGGTACTGGCGCCGAAGCCGAAGCGGCGATCGACGTCGTACAGCTCGCCCTTGGGCAGGGTGATGGCGAGCTTGGAGGCGCCGACGTTGCTGGAATAAGTGATCCCCTGGGTGACGTCGATCTTGCCGTGGTCCTCGACGTCCTGGATCTCGTGCCCGGCCAGGGTGTAGTAGCCGGGC
>JAJYMF010000081.1 GCA_021787175.1 Pseudomonadota bacterium
GGCGGGCGGCGCGCTGGCCGGTTCGGCCGGAGCCGCGGGCGGCGGGGTCGTGCGCTCGAGCAGATCGTGGCGCAGATGCGCATTGTCGGCGCTGCGGCGGCGGATCTCGTCGCGCAGCTGGCCGAGGCGCGCCTTGGCGCGCGCCAGCTCGGCCGCGGCCTCGGCCTCGCTGGCCAGCGCGGCGGCGCTGTCGTATTTCTTGGCGGCCATCATCGCCTGCGCGGCATCCAGCCGCTGCTCCGCGGCGCCCAGCTCCAGCGGGGCGTAGATCGGGGCCTGCGCATCCTTGGCGGCCTGCACCATCGACTCGGCGCCGCGCAGGGCGTCAACGGGCGGCGGCGTGGTCGCGCAGGCGGCCAGCAGCAACACGCTCAAAAGCGGAACGGTACGATAGATTTTTGGCGACGGGCGTGCCATAACGATCCCCGATTCGGGCTGGGTCTATTCTCAGTGTGACGGCTCGGGCTTGGCAACGCGAGGGCGGCATGGACATCGGGTATTTCCTCAAGCTGATGGTGGACAAGGGTGCGTCGGACATGTTCCTGACCACCGGCGCGCCCGTGCACATCAAGGTCGAGGGCCGGCTCTATCCGCTGGGCAACACCGGCCTGCCCAGCGGCATGGTCAAGAAGATCGCCTACTCGCTGATGGACGAGGGCCAGGTGCCGCAGTTCGAGCGCGACCTCGAGCAGAACATGGCGATCGCGGTCAAGGACGCCGGCCGCTTCCGCATCAACGTGTTCAAGCAGCGCGGCGAAGTGGGCATGGTGATCCGCGCGATCAAGAGCGACATCCCCAGCATCGACCAGCTCAAGCTGCCGCAGATCTTCAAGGATCTGATCATGGATCCGCGCGGCCTGATCCTGGTGGTCGGCGCCACCGGATCGGGCAAGTCGACCACGCTGGCGGCGATGATCGACCACCGCAACCAGAGCACGCCCGGCCACATCCTCACCATCGAGGATCCGATCGAGTTCCTGCACCGCCACAAGCGCTCGATCGTCAACCAGCGCGAGGTCGGCCTCGACACCCACGGCTACCACGAGGCGCTGAAGAACGCGATGCGCGAGGCGCCGGACGTGATCATGATCGGCGAGATCCGCGACTCCAACACCATGGAGGCGGCGATCTCGTTCTCCGAGACCGGCCATCTGTGCCTGGCCACGCTGCATTCGAACAACGCCGACCAGACGCTGGAGCGCATCCTCAACTTCTTCACCGAGTCGGCGCACCGCAACGTGCTGATGAACCTGGCGCTGAACCTGCGCGCGGTGATCAGCCAGCGCCTGGTCACCGGCAAGGACGGCCGCCGCCTGCCGGCGGTCGAGGTGCTGATCAACACGCCGCTGATCCGCGACATGATCCGCCGCGGCCAGATCCACGAGATCAAGGAAGCGATGGACCGCAGCCTGCAGGACGGCATGCAGACCTTCGACCAGGCGCTCTACCGCCTGTATAAGGAAGGCAAGATCGAGCTCGAGGAGGCGCTCAACAAGGCCGATTCGCGCGATGGCCTGGCGCTGAAGATCCGCCTCGCCGAAGGCGGCGGCAACGCGCCCGCCGACCTGGTCGAGGGTGACAGCTTCGGCACCGGCTACTGAGCCGCCGGCCGCGCCGCAGTCGCGGCGCGCGCCACCGCCAGTCCCTGCAGCACGTGCACTGCTTCCGACAGCCAGTAGTCGTCGCCGGCCAGCTTGCCTTCGCCGCCCTCCGCACTGCCGGCCGGCTTGTCGCCGGCCAGATGGTTGGGCAGGTCGGCCTCGCGCTGGGTCAGCTGCGGTCCCTGATCCAGCTTGACCGTCGCGTCGGCGAGGCGGATGTCGGGCTCGATGCCGCGCGCCTGGATCGAGCCGCCGTCCGGGGTGTAGTAGCGCGCGGTGGTCAGCTTGACCGCCTCGCCGCCCGGCAGCGGCAGCACGGTCTGCACCGAGCCCTTGCCGAAGGTGCGCCGCCCCATCAGCACCGCGCGGTGATTGTCCTTGAGCGCGCCGGCGACGATCTCGGCGGCCGACGCGGTGCCGTTGTCCACCAGCACCACCAGCGGCGCGCCCTTGAGCAGGTCACCGCCACCCTGCGCGGTGAAGGTCATGTCGGCCTGCTTCAGGCGGCCGCGCGTGCTGACGATAGTGCCGTGGTCGAGGAAATCGTCGGCGACGCCGACCGCCGCGGTCACCAGTCCGCCCGGGTTGGAGCGCAGGTCGAGCACCGCGCCTTGCAACGGACCGTCCTTTTTCTGCAGCGCCTCGATCTGTCGCGTCAGCTCGGCGACGGTGTCGTCCTGGAACTGGCTGATGCGCAGGTAGGCGTAGCCCGGCTGCAGCAGGCGCGAGCGCACACTGGCGATCTGGATGCGTTCGCGGGTCAGGGTCAGGTCCACCGGCCTGGCGGCCTGCGGGTGCAGCACGCTCAGGGTGATCCTGGTGCCCGGCGCGCCGCGCAGCTGGTCCAGCGCGACATTGAGTGCGTCGGGGTCCACCGCCTTGCCGTTGATGCCGACGATCACGTCGCCCGGCAGCATGCCGGCGCGCGCGGCGGGCGTGCCGTCGATCGGCGCGATCACGCGCAGCTCGCCGTTGACCTGCGCCACCTCGATGCCCAGCCCGCCGTAGCGGCCGCTGGTGTCCTCGTCGAGCTGGTCCAGCCCCTTGCGGGTGAGGAACTCGCTGTGCGGATCCAGCCCGGCCAGCATGCCGGTGATCGCCGACTGCATCAGCGTGTGATCGTCGACCTTGTCGACATAGGCCTGCCGCACCAGCTCGAAGACGCGGGTGAAGGTCTGGATGTCGGCGAGGCTGGGACCGGCGGCGGCCGGCGCCGCTGCGGAGGCAGCGGCGGCGGGCGCGGCCGGCGCAACAGCCGGCGGCGCCGCCAGCGCGGCGGCGGGCAGGACGAAGAGCAGGGCGAGGGCGAGCGGGGCAAGGCGCATGGGGCACTCCGGCGATCGGCCGATTATGCCTCGCGTGCGGGTGAACGCTGCGGCCACGGCCGCGGATCGGGCGATCAGAGCAGCCTGCCGAGGCCGACGAGGGTGTTGTAGCTGGTGTGGGCGACGATCCCCGGCGCCAGCGAGCCCGAACGCACCCGCATCCACGCGCAGAACAGACCCAGCACCGCGATCGGTGCCAGCCCCGTGAACTGCCCGTGCATCCCGAACGCGTGCAGCAGGGTGAACACGAGGGTGCTCGCCAGCACCGCGCCGAGCGTGCCCAGCGCAGGTGCGAGCGCACCCAGCAGGGCGCCGCGGAATACCGTCTCTTCCAGCCACGGCGACAGCACGATGCCGATGCCGGTCAGCGACCAGCGGAGGCCGGTCGCCAGCAGCGGGCCCGGCAGCGAAGCCTGCGTCGAGTGGCCGCCATCCAGCCAGCGACCGAGCAGCGCGGCGGCGATCGCGAGGACGAGACCGCCCACCTCGCCGCGCAGCACCCAGCTCCGCGTGGTGCGCCGGAAACCGTAGCCGGGGAGCGCCGCCTGCGACCACAGCGTCCCCGCGCGGGCGCGCAGCCAGACCAGCGTCAGCACGCTGGCGATCAACTGCGCCAGAACCAGCGCCGCAATGACGACCCACTGCGGATGCTCGCCAAGCCGGTGGGTACGCTGCAGCCAATCCGCCAGACGCAGCACACCGACGCTGCCGGCGCCAATCAGCCCCAGATACACCGCCAAGGTCCGCAACGCATGGCCGAAGCCCAGCCGCGGGCCGCTTGCCTCGGGGAATGGACACAAAGCAGGAACGCGCGTGGTCACCGCAGTTACCTCGACACCGGCGGGGCATGCGCACCGATTAACTGCCTTCATCGGCCAGCGGACCGGCGACTGCAGCGCACCTGACTTTTCGTTGCAATGACCCCCGCGCCCTGTGACCGGACGCACGCGAGGCGGGGCGCCGCCGGACGCGGTCTTCCCGGTCAACCCGGGAGAATCACGCCCGCTGGATCGGCATCAGCGCCGCGGCGCCAGCCAGACACGCGGGTCGACGGCCTTGCTGTCGTGGCGCAGGCCGAAATAGACGCCGGCCAGACCCGGCCCCGGCGCCGCCGCGGTGGCCACCGACTGGCCGGCATCGACCCAGTCGCCCACCCGCACCAGCAGGCTTTCGTTGTTGCCGTACAGGCTCATCCAGCCGTTGCCGTGATCGACGATCACCAGCATGCCGAAACCGCGCAGCCATTCGGCGTAGGCGACGCGTCCGTGCGCCACCGCGCGCACCGCGCTGCCGGCCGCGGCGGCAATGTTCAAACCACCCTCGCCCGCCGTGACCGCGCCGCGCGCAGGCCACGGCAACCGGCCGCGCAGTTCGGCGAACGGGCGATCGGCGGGCAGCGACTTGGGGATGTCGGCGAACACGTCGCGCAGGCGCTTGAGCAGCGTTTCGAGATCCTGCTCGTTGCGCTTGAGCGCGGCCAGCCGCGCGCCCTGATCGCGATAGCGCGCGTCGGCCTGATCGCGCAGCGCCAGTTGCCGGGCGCGCTGCGCGGCCAGCGCGGCGGCGGCGGCCTGAGCCTGGGCACGGGCCGCCGCCAGCGCGGACTGAGCCTGTACCAGCGCCGCCTGCACGGCGTCGAGCTGCTGCAGGCCGGCCAGCAGGGCGTGGATGCGGTCGATCTGCGCCGACTGCAGATATTGCGCATAGGCGAGCGCGCGCTGCACGCGGGCGACGTCGCTGTCGCCGAGCAGCAGGCGCAGGTCGGAATCCCGGCCCT
>JAJYMF010000008.1 GCA_021787175.1 Pseudomonadota bacterium
TGCCGGAGGACAACCGCTTGGCCCCGCTCTCGAGGTCGCGCAGGGCCACGTACACCAGGCGATGGACGAAAAAGCCGACGCTGAGCGCGGCGATCAGGATGAATCCCAGGGACAGCACGCCCATCGCGATCGCGTTGTTGCGCATCTTGCGGTCGATGTCGTCCAGGGAATAGACGATGTCGAGAACGCCGAGCACCGGCTGGGCCTTGCTGTGCACATGGCAGTTCGCGCTGTAGCACGAGAGCTCGTTGCGGAACACGTCCATGCTGCCGAGCATGCGCCTGCCTTCGGCGGTGACGAAAATGCGCGAGCGCTGGGTCTGCGCAGCCCGCTCCAGCGGCGCGTCGCTGCGGTGGCAGATGACGCAGGCTTCGGCCTTGCGGTCCACCTTGAGCCCGATTTCAGCCTGGTAGGTGGAATGGATGATGGTGCCGTCCTTGCTCAGGATCCTGACTTTTTCTATGCTCCCCTGATTGCCCACATCGCGGATGATGTTGTCCACATAAGCCGGCTGGTTCGTCAGCATGGCGAAGCGGGTGCTTTTCTTGATCACGTCGGAAATCTGCGCGACATGGCTCACCGCCTCGCGCAGGAGTTCGTCGCGCTGATGCTGCACGACGAGCGCGGTGAATACCAGCATCGCCAGCGACAGTGCGATCGCCAGGTAGAACACGACCTTGAACTTGAGTGTCTTCGAACGCATTCCGGTCCTTAGCCCGGTGCCTGGTGCGAAACCGACGGGAATGCGCTATAGCGTCTGCAGGAGGCCATGACCGGGGTGTTGCGTTGCCAAAATAGCCGGCTATTCCGGGAATCATGAGGTTAGCAGTTACGCAAGAGCGCAAGTTTGATCGGCATCAAACTACGGGACCGGAGCTTTGCGGACGCTGCGCCCGATGCGCGGCAAAGACGGCATCCGGGCACGGGCTGGCATCAATTTGGCGGCCCGGATAAACTGGGCTCCGCCCGTCGCTGGCGCCCGCAGCGCAAACGCGGATTTGGATTTCCCGCAGGCGATCAACACAATAAACCGGCAATACAAAGAGATAAAGCGTATGCGCATTGCAAGCTGGAACGTCAACTCGCTCAAGGTGCGCCTGCCCCAGGTCCTGGACTGGCTGGCGAAACACCAGCCGGACGCCCTGTGCCTACAGGAGCTCAAGCTCGAGGACGCGAATTTTCCCCGGACCGAACTGCAGGCCGCGGGCTATGCGGCGGCGTTCTCGGGGCAGAAGACCTATAACGGCGTCGCGATTCTCAGCCGCGTGCCCGCCGCAAACGTCCTATGCGGCATACCGGCATACGAAGACCCGCAACGCAGGGTCATCAGCGCCGACATCGGCGGCGTGCGCCTGGTCTGCGCCTATGTGCCCAATGGCCAAAGCCTGGATTCGGACAAATACCGCTACAAGCTCGACTGGCTCGCCGCGTTCGGCGCCTGGCTGGAGCGGGAACTCGCCGTGCATCCGCGCTTGGCGGTGCTCGGCGATTTCAACATCGCGCCGGAGGACCGGGACGTGCATGACCCGAAGGCCTGGGCAGGCCAGGTACTGGCAAGCCCGCCGGAGCGCGCAGCCTTTCATCGCCTGATTGCGCTCGGCTTCAAGGACAGTTTCCGCCTGTTCGAGCAGGCGGAGCACGCCTACACGTGGTGGGATTACCGCATGAACGGCTTCAAGCGCAACCTCGGCTTGCGCATCGATCACATCCTGCTCAGCCCCGGGCTTGCGGCGAACTGCAGCGCCTGCTCCATCGATCTCGAACCGCGCCGCAACGAGCGCCCTTCCGATCACGCACCGGTAGTCGCGGAAATCGCCGTCTGAATTGAAAACGCCGGGTTTCCCCGGCGTCCTGTGATTTCCCCCTGTCCTCAGTCGATCAAATCGTAAGCAGGCAGGGTGAGAAACTCGACATAGTTGTCGTCGGTCGTGATTTTCGCGAACAGCGCCGCCGCCTGTTCGTATTTGCCCGCGTTCCAGGCTGTTTCGCCCAGATGGGTTTTCACCTTCGGCAGTTCCTCGGCGAGCAGGGCGTGGAACAGCTCCTTGGTCACCTTGCGCCCGTCGTCCAGCACGCCCTTGGGCGAGCGGATCCATTGCCAGATCTGCGAGCGCGAAATTTCCGCGGTCGCGGCGTCCTCCATCAGATTGAACACCGGCACGCAGCCGTTGCCCGCGAGCCAGGCGCCCAGGTACTGGATGCCGACCGAAATGTTATAGCGCAGGCCGGCCTCGGTGATCGGCGTTTCCGGCTCGAAGTCGAGCAGCTCTTTCGCCGTGATATTCACTTCCGGACGCTGCCGGTCATACTGGTTGGCTCCGGGCATGTACTGGTCGAACACTTCCTTGGCGATCGGTACCAGGCCGGGATGCGCCACCCAGGTGCCATCGCAACCGTCGGTCACTTCGCGCAGTTTGTCTTCGCGTACTTTGGCCATCGCCGCTTCGTTCGCCGCCGGATCGTTCTTGATCGGGATTTGCGCCGCCATGCCGCCCATCGCGGGGGCGTGCCGGTGGTGACAGGTCTTCACCAGCAGCAGCGCGTAGGCGCGCATGAACCGCGCGGTCATCTTGACGTGGACCCGGTCGGCCAGGCAGAACTCCTTGTGCGAGCGGAATTTCTTGATGCAGGAGAACATGTAGTCCCAGCGGCCGATGTTGAGGCCGGCGGAATGCTCGCGCAGTTCCCACAGGATCTCGTCCATTTCGAAGGCGGCCAGCACCGTCTCGATCAGGACGGTGCCCTTGATCGAACCCTGCGGCAGGTCGAGCTCGTATTGCGCCATCACGAAAATGTCGTTCCACAAGCGCGCCTCGAGGTGCGATTCCAGCTTGGGCAAATAGAAATAAGGGCCGCTGCCGCGCTGGAGCAGTTCTTTGGCGTTATGGAAAAAATAGAGCCCGAAATCGAAAATGCTGCCCGAAATCGGCTTGCCGTCGATGTGCACGTGCTTCTCGTTCAGATGCCAGCCGCGCGGGCGCGCCATCAACACCGCGGTCTTGTCGTTGAGTTTGTACTTCTTGCCTTCCTGATCGAGGCTGATCGTGCGGCGCACCGCGTCGCGCAGGTTGATCTGGCCTTCGATCATGTTGTGCCAGGTCGGCGTGTCGGCGTCCTCGAAATCCGCCATGAACACGGAGGCGCCGCAGTTGAGCGCATTGATCACCATCTTGCGGTCGGTCGGGCCGGTGATTTCGACACGGCGATCGAGCATGTCTGCCGGCTGCGGCGCGATTTTCCAGTCCGAGCAGCGAATGCTGGCCGTCTCGGCTAGGAAATCGGGCATCTTGCCGGCGTCGAACTCCCGCTGCCGCGCCACGCGCGCGGCCAGCAGTTCTTGCCGCCGCGGTTCGAACTTGCGGCACAGTTTGGCCACAAATGCGACCGCCTCGGGTGTGAGGATCTGCGCAAATTCCGGGGTGATGGCGCCGTGGACTTCCACGCCGCCGGGAAATTTCTCGCTCATCAGTCGAACTCCAGGTTGCGGTTTGCGGAAAAAAGCGGCCATTCTATGGCCCCGCGGCGTATTCCGCAATACGAATCGCATTCCGGATTGCGGAATCAACGACCGCCTGCAAAACCGCTGCCGCAATGGCGCGAATCCGCCTCAGGCGGCTTCATCCGACGCGCTCCCGGCGGCCAGCCCCAATTCCGCAATCTTGCGCGTGATGGTGTTGCGTCCCATGCCGAGCAGATTCGCCGCGTCGATGCGCCGCCCTCCGGTACGGGCGAGCGCTTTGCCGATCAAGGCCTTTTCGAAAGCCTGCGAATACTTTTGCAGGACCGCGCTTTCGCCCCGCGCAAACGCGCGCTCGACCTCGCGCTCCAAGGCGGCGATCCAATCCGATTCCGTGGCTTTGCCCCCGGCGAACTTGAGTTCGGCCGGCAGATCGGCCACCTCTATGGTCTGCGTGGGCGCCATCACGGTGAGCCAGTGGCACAGGTTTTCGAGCTGGCGCACATTGCCCGGGAAATCCTGCGCCGCCAGGTAATTCATCGCCTCCGCGGACAGGCGTTTCGCTTCGGCGCCCAATTCGCGCGCGCTCTTGGCGAGGAAGTGCCGTGCGAGCAGTCCGATGTCCTCGCGCCGCTCGCGCAGACTGGGCAGGCGCAAGCGGATCACATTGAGGCGATGGAACAGGTCTTCGCGGAACAAGCCCTGGCGCACGCGCGCTTCCAGATCCTGGTGCGTCGCCGCGATCACCCTCACATTCGCCTTGATCGGCTGATGACCGCCGACACGGTAGAACTGGCCATCGGAGAGCACGCGCAGCAGGCGCGTCTGCAGCTCCGCCGGCATGTCGCCGATTTCGTCGAGGAACAGCGTGCCGCCCTCGGCCTGCTCGAAACGCCCGCGGCGCATCGCCTGGGCGCCGGTGAAGGCGCCGCGCTCGTGCCCGAACAGTTCCGATTCGAGCAAGTCCTTCGGCATCGCCGCGGTATTGATGGCGACAAAGGGTTTCGCCGCGCGATTGGAGTGACGATGCAGCGCGAGCGCCACCAGTTCCTTGCCGGTGCCGGATTCCCCCGTAATCAGCACCGTCGCGTTGGACTGCGACAGCCTGCCGATGGCGCGAAACACCTCCTGCATCGAGGGCGCCTGTCCGAGGATTTCGGGGGTGACCTCGCGCGCCTGCTCGCTTTCGATCTCGCGCATGCTCTCGCCGATGGCGCGGCGGATCAGCTCC
>JAJYMF010000060.1 GCA_021787175.1 Pseudomonadota bacterium
CCTGCCGGCGCTGCTGTTCGGCGCGCTGGCGTTCGCGGTGCTGTTCCAGGCGGCGCGCCGCGACTGGCCGCTGGTGATGGCATCGGCGGTGCTGGGCTACGCGGTGACGCGCGTCGGCGGCAGCCTGTTCGGGGCCGGTTTCGGCGTGTTCCTCGGCGGCCTGCTGATGGGCGCGCTGAGCAACCTGTATGCGCGCCACGTCGGCCGGCCCGGTGCGCTGGTGCGCGAGCCGGGCATCATCCTGCTGGTGCCGGGATCGGTCGGTTTCCGCAGCGTCGGCTATCTGCTGGAGCGCGACGTCAATCTGGGCGTCAACGCCGGACTGCTGCTGGTCACCCTGCTGGTCGCGCTGGTCGCCGGCCTGCTGTTCGGCGACCTGCTGGTGCCGCCGCGGCGCAGCCTGTGACGCCCCGGGCGTGCGGACTCATGCCACGTCGCGTTCAATCGATGTGTTGGGTAGCCCGGATGGAGCCCCATCGGGGGCGGAATCCGGGGCTCGCTGCAGCATCCTTCCAGGATTCCGCTGCGCTGCATCCGGGCTGCGCGGTGTTCATGTCTTGATCGCAGGGTATCAACCCGCGTAGCGGCGCAGCACCAGGCTGGCGTTGGTGCCGCCGAAGCCGAAACTGTTCGACAGCACGGCGTCGAGCGCCGCGTCGCGCGATGCGCGCACGATCGGCAGTCCGGCCGCGCGTTCGTCGAGGCGGTCGATGTGCGCCGAGCCGGCGATGAAGCCGTCGCGCAGCATCAGCAGGCAGTAGATCGCCTCGTGCACGCTGGCCGCGCCCAGCGAGTGTCCGCTGAGGGCCTTGGTCGAGGACAGCGGCGGGCATTGCGTGTCGAATACCTCCGCCACCGCCTGCAGCTCGGTAACGTCGCCCAGCGGCGTGGCGGTGCCGTGGGTGTTGATGTAGTCGATCGGCGTGCCTGCCGCGGCCAGCGCCATGCGCATGCAGCGCACCGCGCCCTCGCCGCTGGGGGCGACCATGTCGGCGCCGTCGGAGCTGATGCCGTAGCCGGCCAGCTCGCCGTGGATGCGCGCGCCGCGGCGCTGCGCGTGCTCGAGATCCTCCAGCACCAGCATGCCGCCGCCGCCGGCGATGACGAAACCGTCACGGTCGGCATCGTAGGGCCGCGAAGCGCGCGCGGGGGTGTCGTTGAAGTGCGACGACAGCGCGCCCATGGCGTCGAACTGAGCGGTCATGCCCCAATGCAGCTCCTCGCCGCCGCCGGCGAACACGATGTCCTGCGCGCCGCTGCGGATCTGCTGCGCGGCGGCGCCGATGCAGTGCGCCGAGGTCGCGCAGGCGGCCGACAGCGAGTAGCTCAGGCCGCGGATGCCGAACGCGGTGGCAAGGCCCGCCGACACCGTCGAACACATCGAGCGCGGCACCATGTACGGACCGATGCGACGCACGCCGCGCGATCGTAGCAGGTCGGCGGTCTCGATCTGGCTGGCGGGCGAGCCGCCGCCGGAGCCGGCGATCAGGCCGCTGCGCTCGCTGCATACCTGTTCCGGCGTCAGGCCGGCGTCGGCGATCGCCGCCCGCATCGCCACGCAGGCGTAGGCGGCGGCGTCGCCCATGAAGCGCTTGAGCTTGCGGTCGATGGCGGCGTCGAGGTCGATCTGCGGCACCCCGGCGACCTGGCTGCGCAGGCCCAGTTCGGCGTACTCGGGCACGAAGCGGATGCCGGATCGCCCTTCGCGCAGCGCGCTGCTGACCGTGTCGGGGTCGTTTCCGAGGCAGGACACGATGCCCATGCCGGTGATGACGATGCGCTTTCCCGGCATGCTCAGAAACCCTCGGTACTGGTGAACAGGCCGACGCGCAGATCGCTGGCCTCGTAGATCGGGCGACCGTCCACCAGCACGCGGCCGTTGCCGATCGACATCGCCAGCTTGTGCCGCATCACGCGGCGGATGTCGATCTGGTAGGTGACCACGCGTGCCGTGGGCAGCACCTGTCCGGAGAACTTGACCGCGCCGACGCCCAGCGCGCGGCCGCGCCCGGGCTGGCCCAGCCAGGCCAGAAAGAAGCCGACCAGTTGCCACAGCGCATCCAGGCCCAGGCAGCCGGGCATCACCGGGTCGCCCTCGAAATGGCAGCCGAAAAACCAGAGGTCGGGACGGATGTCGAGCTCGGCCTCGATGTAGCCGCGATCATAGGCGCCGCCGGATTCCGAGATGCTGATGATGCGGTCGAACATCAGCATGTTCGGCAGCGGCAGGCGCGCGTTGCCGGGACCGAACAGCTCGCCGTGCCCGCAGGCCAGCAGCTGTTCGCGGGTGAAGGATGCGGTGCTCATGACGGCTCCATCGGGGAACGGGCGAATATCGGCGCGCTGGTGCCGGTTGTCTTGATTCGCATCAGGCGCGGGCCTCGGTACGTTGGAGTGTGCAAGTCTAGATCTCCACCTGGGTGCCCAGTTCGATCAGGCGATTGCCGGGAATGCGGAAAAAGGCAGTGGCCGGCATGGCGTTGCGGGCCAGAAACGCAAACAGCTTGTCGCGCCACAGCGCCATGCCCGGGCGGTTGCTGGAAACCACGTTTTCGCGGCTGAGAAAGAACGTCGTGTCCATCAGGTCGAAGCCCAGGCCCAGTTTCTGGCAGCTGCCCAGCGTGCGCGGCAGATCGGGATCTTCCGCGAAGCCGAAGCGCAGCACCAGCCGGTAGAACTCGGCGCCCAGCGGCTTGAGGTCGATGCGTTCGTGCGCGTCGGCGGTGGGCGAGTCGAGGATTTCCACCGTCAGCAGCACGTTGCGCTCGTGCAGCACCTTGTTGTGCTTGAGGTTGTGCAGCATCGCGATCGGCACGGCGCCGAGGTTGGCGGTGAGAAATACCGCCGTCCCCGGCACGCGCAGCGGCGGATGGTTGGCGATGCTGGCGAGGAAGGTATCGATCGCCAGGCCGCCCTGCTTCATCTCGCGCAGCACCAGCTCGCGGCCGCGCCGCCAGGTCGTCATCACCGCGAAGATCACCACGGCCAGCACCAGCGGGAACCAGCCGCCGTGCTCGACCTTGATCAGGTTGGCGGAGAAGAACGACAGGTCCACGGTCAGGAACGCTGCGCCCAGCAGCAGCACCGCCAGCAGCGGCCAGTGCCACAGCCGCCGCGCGACGACCAGCGCCAGCAGCGTGGTGATCGCCATCGTGCCGGTGACGGCGATGCCGTAGGCGGCTCCTAGTCCGGCCGAGCTGCGGAAGCCGAGCACCGCGGCGATCACCAGGATCATCAGCATCCAGTTGATCCAGGGCAGGAACACCTGCCCGCGCATCTCGCGCGAGGTGTGCAGGATCTGCATGCGCGGCGCGTAGCCGAGCTGGATCGCCTCGCGGGTCATCGAGAAGGCGCCCGAGATCACCGCCTGCGAGGCGATCACCGTCGCCGCGGCGGCCAGCGCGATCATCGGATACAGCAGCGGCGCCGGCACCATCAGATAGAACGGATTGCTCGCGGCCCCGGGGTGATCCAGCACCAGCGCGCCCTGGCCGAAGTAGTTGAGCACCAGCGCCGGCAAGGCCAGCGAAAACCACGCCAGCCGGATGGGTTTCTTGCCGAAATGGCCCATGTCGGCGTACAGCGCCTCGGTGCCGGTCACCGCCAGCACGACCGAGCCCAGCGCCAGAAAGGCATCGACATGGTTGCGCACGAAAAACAGCACGGCGTAGTGCGGGCTGAGCGCCGCCAGCACCTCGGGATGGTTCACGATGCTGAGCACGCCCAGCGCGGCGAGGGCGGCGAACCACACCACCATCACCGGACCGAACAGCGAGCCGACCTTGCCGGTGCCGTGCCGCTGCACGCCGAACAGCACCAGAATGATGGCGACGGTGATCGGCAGCACGTAGGGCGCGAGATGCGGCTCGGCGACCTTCAGGCCTTCGATCGCCGACAGCACCGAGATCGCCGGCGTGATCACGCTGTCGCCGTAGAACAGGGCGGCGCCGAACAGGCCCAGCGCCAGCAGCAGCAGGCGCAGTCGCGGACTGCCGCGCACGCCGCGCTGGGCCAGGGCGACCAGCGACATGATGCCGCCCTCGCCCTTGTTGTCGGCGCGCATGATGAACAGCACGTACTTCAGCGACACCACCACGATCAGCGACCAGAAGATCAGCGACAGCGCGCCGAGCACGTTGTCCGGGCTGGGCCCGATGCCGTGTTCGCCGAAGGTTTCCTGCAGCGCGTAGAGCGGGCTGGTGCCGATGTCGCCGAACACCACGCCCAGCGCGCCCAGCGCCAGCAGGCTCATGCTCTGCGGATGCGCCGCGACGCTGCCGCCTGCCGCCAGATCGTTGCCGTTGCGAGCCATGTCGTGTGGGGTTCCGGTGCCTAGGATGCGTTGCCGCCCAGCGCGATCTTCAGCGCCTTGCGGATGATGGCTTCGGCCGCGTCGCCGCCGGCTGCGGCCTCGCGCGCCAGGCGCTGCGCCTCGGCGGGCTTGTAGCCGAGCTGCTGCAGGGCGACGGTGGCTTCGCCCAGCGCGTCGCGCGGCGCGGCGCCGGCGCCCAGGGCGGGCAGCGTCGCGGTCAGCCCGTCGACGCGGTCGCGCAGCTCGACGATGATGCGCTCGGCGGTCTTCTTGCCGATGCCGGGAATGCGCGTCAGCGCGGTGATGTCGCCGGCCTGCACCAGGCGCGCGAAATCGGCGGTGGACGCCCCCGACAGCACCGCCAGCGCG
>JAJYMF010000154.1 GCA_021787175.1 Pseudomonadota bacterium
CCGCGAGCGGCGCGCCGAACATGTCGTTCTGGCCGGCGGCGCGGTCGCGCTGCTGCTGCTCGGCCGCCTTCACCGCCTCCGGCAGCTGCGCCATCAGGACCGCGCGGTGCGGCGCCAGCACGTCCATCGCCCCGGCCAGGATCAGGGCTTCGAGCACGCGCTTGTTGAGCTTGCCGGGATCGACGCGGCGGCAGAAGTCGCCGAGGTCGCGGAACGGGCCGCCGGCCTCGCGCGCTGCGACGATGGCCTCGCAGGCGCCGCGGCCGACGCCCTTGATCGCGCCGAGGCCGTAGCGGATCGCACGTGCGTCGATGGCGGCGAACCGGTACGTCGAGGCGTTGACGTCGGGCGGGCGCACGCTCAGCCCGCCGGCGCGCGCGTCCTCGAGAAAGCCCACGACCTTGTCGGTCTTCTCCATGTCCGACGACAGTGTCGCGGCCATGAACTCGGCGGGGTGGTGCGCCTTCAGCCACGCGGTCTGGTAGGCGACCAGCGCGTAAGCGGCCGAGTGCGACTTGTTGAAGCCGTACTCGGCGAACTTCTCCATCAGGTCGAAGATGGCGCTGGCGGTGTGCGCCGCGATGCCCTCGCGCGCGGCGCCGGCCTCGAAGATCGCGCGCTGCTTGGCCATCTCCTCGGGCTTCTTCTTGCCCATCGCGCGACGCAGCAGGTCGGCGCTGCCCAGCGAGTAGCCGGCCAGCACCTGCGCGATCTGCATCACCTGCTCCTGGTACACGATCACGCCGTAGGTCGGCTTGAGGATCGGTTCCAGCCGCGGATGCGGATAGCTGACCTCGGCGCGGCCGTGACGGCGCGCGATGAAGTCGTCGACCATGCCCGAGTTCAGCGGGCCGGGCCGGTACAGCGCGGCCAGCGCGATCAGGTCCTCGAAGCGGCTGGGCTGCAGCTTGCGGATGTAGTCCTTCATGCCGCGCGACTCGAACTGGAACACCGCCGTGGTGTCGCCGCGCGAGAGCAGGGCGTAGGTGGCCGGATCGTCCAGCGGCAGCGCGTTGAGGTCGAGCGGCGGCTCGCCGCGCAAGACACGTCCGTTGTTTATCGCTTTCGCCGCCCAGTCGAGGATGGTCAGCGTGCGCAGGCCGAGAAAGTCGAACTTGACCAGGCCCACCGCCTCGACGTCGTCCTTGTCGTACTGCGTGACCACGCTGTCGCCGCCCGGCTCGGCGTACAGCGGCGCGAAATCGGTCAGCGGCGAGGGCGCGATCACCACGCCGCCGGCGTGCTTGCCGGCGTTGCGCACCAGGTCCTCGAGCTTGCGCGCGAGCTCGATCAGCTCGCGCACCTCGTCGTCCTCGCGCACCTTCTGGATCAGCTCGGCCGAGGCGAGGCCGGCGTCCTTGCGCGCGGCTTCGCTCTCGCCCAGCGCGTCGGCCAGGGTGATGCCGAGCGTGGTCGGAATCAGCTTGGCGATGGCGTCGACGAAGCCGTAGGGGTGCCCGAGCACGCGGCCGGTGTCGCGCACCACCGCCTTCGCCGCCATGGTGCCGTAGGTGATGATCTGGCTGACGCGGTCGCGGCCGTAGCGCTGCGCGACGTAGTCGATCACCTCGTCGCGGCGGTCCATGCAGAAGTCGACGTCGAAGTCGGGCATCGACACGCGTTCGGGATTGAGAAAGCGCTCGAACAGCAGGTCGTAGCGCAGCGGATCGAGGTCGGTGATGCCCAGCGCCCAGGCGACCAGCGAGCCGGCACCGGAGCCGCGTCCGGGGCCGACCGGAATGCCGTTGCGCTTGGCCCAGCTGATGAAGTCGGCGACGATCAGGAAGTAGCCGGGGAAGCCCATCGACACGATCACGTCGAGTTCGCGGACCAGACGCGCGGCGTAGTCGGTACGGGTGTAGCCCGGCGCCTCCGGATGCGCCGCGAGGCGGCGTTCGAAGCCGGCCTGCGACTCGCCGCGGATGTGCGATTCCAGCGTCTGTCCGTCCGGCACCGGAAAGGCCGGCAGGTGGTAGGTGCCGAAGCTCAGCTCGAGATTGCAGCGCTTGGCCAGCTCGACGGTGTTTTCCAGCGCCTCGGGCAGATCGGCAAACACCTGCGCCATCGCCTGCGGCGATTTCAGGTACTGCTCGGGCGCGTAATCGCGCGGACGCTTGGGATCGGCCAGCACGCGGCCCTGCTGGATGCACACGCGCGCCTCGTGCGCCTCGAAGTCCTCGCGATCCAGGAAGCGCACGTCGTTGCCGGCCAGCAACGGCAGGTCGAGACGATCGGCGAGGACCTGCGCCGCGCCGTTCCACGCCTCCTCGTGTTCGCGGCCGGTGCGGGTCAGCTGCAGATACAGGCGCTCGGGAAACAGCGCGCGCAGCGCCGCCAGCCGCTCGCCGGCCTCATGCGCGGCGCCGGCCAGCGCGAGCCGGCCCGCGCCGCTGTCGCGTCCGGCCAGCGCGATCAGGCCCTGCGGAGCTTCGGCCAGCCAGGCCGGATCGACCAGCGCGCGACCGCCGCGCTGGCCCTCGAGCCAGGCGCGCGACACCAGCCGCGACAGGTTGAGATAGCCGCGGCGGTCCTGGCAGAGCAGGGTCAGCCGGTGCGGCGCGCTGTCGGCGGGATCGCACAGCCACAGGTCGCAGCCGACGATGGGCTTGATGCCGACCGCCTCGCAGGCCTGGTAGAACTTGACCAGCGCGAACAGGTTGCAGGCGTCGGTCAGCGCCAGCGCCGGCATGCCGAGTTCGACCGCGCGGCTGATCAGGTTGGGTCGCGGCGCCTTGGCCGGGTCGCCGTATTCGGGCTTTTCCGGCAGGCGGATGATCGAGTCGGTCAGCGAATACTCGCTGTGGACCTGCAGATGGATGAAGCCCGCGGGCATGGCGATCCAGGACGGCGAATCACCGCAGCCTAGCCTTCGCGCGGAACAGCGACAAGCTTGACAGGTGCGCCGCGCACGCGAGCTTGCACCGGTCGCAGCGGTCGCTACGCGGACCGGCAGCGCCGCACCGGCGCGAAACTCTGACGGTGTTCGCGGCAGGGTCCGAGCCGCGCCAGCGCGGCCAGGTGCGCGGGCGCCGGGTAGCCCTTGTGGAGGGCGAAGCCGTAGCCGGGAAATTCGGCGTCGAGTTCGAGCATGCGGCGGTCGCGGGTGACCTTGGCCAGGATCGAGGCGGCACTGATCGCCGGCTCCAGCGCGTCGCCGCGCACGATCGCACGCCCGGCGCACGGCAGGTCGCGCGGCAGGCGATTGCCGTCGATCAGCGCCAGCTGCGGCGCGGGGTCGAGTTGGCGCAATGCGCGCGCCATGCCGATCAGGGTCGCCTGCAGGATATTGAGCCGGTCGATCTCGCCGGCTTCGACGCTGACGATGCTGCAGGCCTGCGCGCGTTCGCGGATGACGTCGTACAGCGCCGCGCGTCGCGTCGCGCTCAGCGTCTTCGAATCGGCCAGGCCCGCGATCGGCCGCGCCGGATCGAGGATCACCGCAGCCACCACCAACGGCCCGGCCAGCGGGCCGCGGCCGGCCTCGTCGACACCGGCGATGGAGCCGGGCGGCGCGATCGCTGCGGCGAACCGATCGGCCACGGCGGCGCCATCACGCCGATGCCTCATGGCGCGCCGCCGATCAGGTCCAGCGCCGCGCGTGCAGCGGCATCCGCGGCGGTGACTCCATCCGGCGCGCGCAGTGCGGCATGCAGGGCCGGGAAGGCGGCGCGCTGCGCCGCTGCCGCCGCGGGATCTTCGAGCAGCCGCGCTACCGCCGCGGCCAGCCGCGGGCCGGTGCAGTCGCGCTGCATCAGCTCGGGCACCAGGTCCCGGCCGGCGAGGATATTGGGCAGGCTGTAGCGCTCGCTCTGCAGCAGGCCGAGACCCTTGACCAGCGCGTGCGTCAGCGGCGCGATGCGGTAAGCCACCACCATCGGGCACTGCGCCAGCGCGGCCTCCAGCGCGGCGGTGCCCGAGGCCAGCAGCGCGACGTCGGCGGCGGTCAGCAGAACGTGCGCCTGGCCGTCGAGCACACGTACCGCGTGTTCCGGCAGCGCGCTCGCGGCGAGCGCGGCGTCGATGCGCGCGCGCAGCGCGGCGTCGGCCGCGGGAATGGCGATCGACAGGTCCGGGAAGCGTGCGCGGAGGCCCGCCGCGGCCGCGAGAAAATCCGGCAGCAGCCGCGCCACCTCGCTCTGGCGACTGCCGGGCAGCAGCGCCAGCACGCGCGCTGTCGCAGGCAGGCCCAGCGCCGCGCGTGCCGCCGCGCGATCCGGCACGTCGGTGAAGCGGTCGGCCAGCGGATGGCCGACGAAGCGCGCGTCGATGCCGTGGCGGGCATAGATCGGCGGCTCCATCGGAAACAGGCACAGCACGCGATCGGCGCTGGTGCCGAGCTTGGCGGCGCGGCCCTCGCGCCAGGCCCAGATCGACGGGCTGACGTAATGCGCGGTGCGCAGCCCGGCGGCTTTCAGGCGGCGTTCGAGACCGAGGTTGAAGTCGGGGGCGTCGATGCCGATGGTCAATACCGGGTGCGCGGCCAGCAGGCGCCGCGCGAGGTTGCGGCGCAGGCGCAGCAGGCGCGGCAGGTGCTGCAGCACCTCGGCCAGGCCCATCACCGACAATTCGCTGATGTCGTGCCAGGTCGCGAAGCCCTGCGCGCGCATGCGCGGTCCGCCGATGCCGGCGAAGCGCGCGTGCGGATGCCGACGGCGCAGCGCGCCCAGGAGATCCG
>JAJYMF010000385.1 GCA_021787175.1 Pseudomonadota bacterium
CCTCGGCCAGCACCGCGCAGGAGGCGGACGGGCCCAGCGGGCGAATCAGCGGAATCGGCAGGCCGAGGATGGCGCGCGCATGCAGCGCGAATTCGGACAGATCCTGCGAGATCAGCGTGACCAGGCCGGTGTCGTGCGGACGCGGGCTGACCTCGGAGAAGATCACGCGTTCGCCGCGGACGAAGAACTCCACGCCGAACACGCCGCGACCGCCCAGCGCCGCGGTGATCGCCGCAGCCTGGCGCCCGGCCTCCGCCAGCGCTGCGTCCGGCATCGGCTGCGGCTGCCAGGACTCGCGGTAGTCGCCGTCCTCCTGGCGATGGCCGATCGGCGCGCAGAAGCTGACGCCGTCGCGATGGCGCACGGTCAGCAGGGTGATCTCGTAGTCGAAGTCGATGAAGCCCTCGACGATCACCCGGCCCTGCCCGGCGCGCCCGCCCGACTGCGCGTAGTCCCAGGCCGGGCCTGCATCGGCCGCCGTGCGCACCACGCTCTGGCCCTTGCCGGACGAACTCATCACCGGCTTGACCACGCAGGGCAGGCCGAGCGCGACCAGGGCGGTGGCGTATTCCTCGCGCGTGCCGCAGAAGCGGTAGGGCGAGGTCGGCAGGCGCAGGTCTTCGGCGGCGAGGCGCCGGATGCCCTCGCGGTCCATGGTCAGCCGCGCGGCGCGCGCGGTCGGGATCACGGCAAATCCTTCGGCTTCGAGTTCGAGCAGGGTCGGCGTGTGGATGGCCTCGATCTCGGGCACCACCAGGTCGGGCCGCTCCAGCTCGATCACGCGGCGGATCGCGGCGCCGTCGAGCATGTTGATCACGTGGCTGCGGTGCGCCACCTGCATCGCCGGCGCGTGGGCGTAGCGATCGACCGCGACCACCTCGCAGGCCAGCCGCTGCAGCTCGATCGCCACCTCCTTGCCCAGTTCGCCGGAGCCCAGCAGCAGGACGCGGATCGCGGTGTCGGTCAACGGGGTGCCGAAAGGCTTCATGCGCGGGCTCCGGGGCGAAAGCGGAATTCTACCCGGCGCGCGGCGGCGGCCGGGCACGCCGCCACGGCCGCGGCGGCTCTATTACACTACGGCTGTTTTGCCCGCCGCCGCGAGGACCGCATGACCGCCGAGCCGAAGTACAAGCGCATCCTGCTCAAGCTTTCCGGCGAGGCGCTGATGGGCGAGGTCGATTACGGCATCGACCCGCGGATGATCATCCGCCTGGCGCAGGAAATCCTCGAGGTGCAGCGCGCCGGCATCCAGATCGGCGTGGTGATCGGCGGCGGCAACATCTTCCGCGGCGCCGGTCTGGCCGCCGCCGGCATGGACCGCGTCACCGGCGACCACATGGGCATGCTGGCGACGGTGATGAACGCGCTGGCGCTGCAGGACGCGCTGGAAAAGCTGGGCGCCTACGCGCGCACCATGAGCGCGATCAAGATCAACGAGGTCTGCGAGGACTTCATCCGCCGGCGTGCGATCCGCCACCTCGAGAAAGGCCGCATCGTGCTGTTCGCGGCCGGCACCGGCAACCCGTTCTTCACCACCGACACCGCCGCCGCGCTGCGCGCGATCGAGGTCGGCGCGCAGCTGCTGCTGAAGGCCACCAAGGTGGACGGCGTGTACTCGGCCGACCCCAAGAAGGTGGCCGGTGCCGAGCGCTTCGAGCGCCTGTCCTACGACCAGGTGATCGAGCGCAAGCTGGCAGTGATGGACACCGCGGCGATTGCGCTGTGTCGCGACCATCGGCTGCCGCTGCGCATCTACGACATGGGCGTGCCCGGCAACCTGATGCGGATCATGCGCGGAGAGTCGCTGGGGACCCTGGTCGACAGCGGCCACTGAGCGCCGGGGCATGCCCGGGCGCTGGCGGCGCCGCGGCAGTGCTGGGCTATACTCGCGACCTTTCGCAAGGCCGGTGACGACCATGCTCAACGAGATCAAATCCGACGCCCAGACGCGCATGGGCAAATGCGTCGACGCGCTCCGCCACGAGCTGCAGCGGCTGCGCACGGGCCGCGCCAGCACGGCGCTGGTCGAGACCATCCGGGTCAACTATTACGGCACCGACATGCCGCTGAGCCAGGTCGCCACGGTGGCCGTGGCCGACGCCCGCTCGCTGACCATCACGCCGTGGGAAAAGCAGATGGTCGGACCGGTCGAGAAGGCCATCCTCGGTTCCGATCTCGGCATCACCCCGACCACCGCCGGCACCGTGATCCGCATCAACCTGCCGCCGCTGACCGAGGAGCGCCGCAAGGATCTGGCCAAGCACGTCGCCCACGAGGGCGAGACGGCCAAGGTGGCGATCCGCAACGTGCGCCGCGACGCCCTGCAGCACGTCAAGGACCTGCACAAGCAGAAGAAGATCACCGAGGACGAGGAGCGCCGCGCCGAGGACGAGGTGCAGAAGCTCACCGACCGCTTCATCAAGGAAGTGGATACGGTGGTGAAGGCCAAGGAAGACGAGCTGATGGCGCTGTGAAGCGCCGGAATCCGCCCGCGTGAACGGCCCCGAGCCGCATCTGCCGCAGCACATCGCGATCGTGATGGACGGCAACGGCCGCTGGGCCGAACATCGCCGCCGTCCGCGCAGCTTCGGCCATCGCGCCGGGCAGAAGGCGGTGCGCGCCGCGGTCGAATACTGCCTGCGCCGCGGCGTCGGCACGCTGACCCTGTTCGCGTTCTCCAGCGAAAACTGGAACCGTCCGCAGGACGAGGTCGGCGCGCTGATGGAGCTGTTCCTGAAGGCGCTGGATCGCGAGGTGGACGAGCTGCACGGTCACGGCGTGCGCGTGCGCTTCGTCGGCGACCTCGCCGCCTTCGCGCCCGAGCTGCACGCGCGCATGCGCGCCGCGATGGCGCGCACCGCGGACAACACCGCGCTGGCACTGAACGTCGCCGTCAACTACGGCGGCCGCTGGGACATCGCGCAGGCGGCGCGGCGCGCCGCCGCCGACGCCGTGCGCGGCGCGCTCGATCCGGCGCGCCTCGACGAGGCCACCCTGGCGCCGTATTTCTGCCTGGCCGAGCTGCCGCCGCCGGATCTGCTGATCCGCACCGGCGGCGAACGCCGCATCAGCAATTTCCTGCTCTGGCAGATCGCCTACGCCGAGCTGTATTTCACCGACACGCTGTGGCCGGACGTCGACGCCGCCGAACTCGATCGCGCGCTGGCCGACTTCGCCGCACGCGAACGCCGTTACGGCAGCATCGGCAGCGCGCGCAAGGCGCACGCATGAGCCGCTTCGCGATCAACCAGCGCACCCTCACCGCCCTGCTGCTGGCGCCGCTGGCCATCGCGCTGATCCTGCTGGCGCCGACCGCGCTGTTCGCGCTGGTGATCGCGGTGATGGCCCTGCAGGCGCTGTGGGAGTGGACGCGGCTGGCGGGCTTCCGGCAGCGCCCGGCGCGCGCGCTGATGCTGGTCGCCGCGGCCGGACTGCTGGCCCTGCTCTGGAGCGACGACACCCCGCTGCTGCTCGACGCCGTACTCGCCGCCGGCGTGGCCTGGTGGCTGCTCGCCCTGCTGTGGCTGCGCCACCCCAGCTATGCCGCCGCACCGACCCGCGAGCACGCCTGGCTGAAGCTGGGCGCGGCGCTGCTGGCCATCGTGCCGGCGTGGCTGGGTCTGGTGGCGCTGCATCGCAGCGAGCCGCTCGGCCACGCCTGGACCCTGCTGGGCCTGATGCTGGTCTGGTCCGCCGATACCGGCGCCTACCTCGCCGGCACCCGCTTCGGTCGCCACAAGCTGGCGCCGGCGATCAGTCCGGGCAAGACCTGGGAAGGAGTCGCCGGCGGCGTGCTGCTGGCGCTGGCAGTGGCCGCGGCCGGCGGTGCCCTGCTGGGCGTGCGCGGAATCGCCTTCGCCCCGCTGCTGCTGCTGGCGCTGCTGACCGTGGCCGCGGCCATCGTCGGCGACCTGTTCGAGAGCCTGCTCAAGCGCCACGCGCTGGTGAAGGACTCGGGCACGTTCTTTCCCGGCCACGGCGGCATCCTCGACCGCCTCGACAGCGTGTTCGCGGCGCTGCCGCTGTTCGTGCTCGGCAAGCTGCTGCTGGGCCTATGAGGCAGATCGCCGTTCTCGGTGCCACCGGCTCGATCGGCGCCAGCGCGCTGGACGTGATCGCCCGCCATCCCGGGCGCTTCCGCGCCAGCGTGCTGTCGGCGCACCGCGACGTCGATGCCCTGGTGGCGCTGTGCGAGCGTTTCCGCCCGGAACTGGCGGTGATCGCCGATCCGGCGCTGGAAGGCACGCTGGCGCGCCGGCTGGCGACGGCCGGCCTGGCCACTGTCGCGGCGGCCGGTCCCGCAGCGCTGGAGCAGGCTACCGGCGGCGCGCTGTGCGACACGGTCATCGCCGCCATCGTCGGTGCCGCGGGGCTGGGTTCGACCCTGGCCGCGGCACGTGCCGGCAAACGCCTGCTGCTGGCCAACAAGGAATCCGCCGTATGCGCCGGACCGCTGCTGCGCGCGGCGCTGGCCGCGGGCGGCGGCGACCTGCTGCCGGTGGACTCCGAGCACAACGCGCTGTTTCAGTGCCTGCCCGGCGGCCGTCCGGCCGATCTCGCCGCGGCCGGCGTGCGGCGGCTGATCCTGACCGCCTCGGGCGGGCCGTTTCGCGGCCGTCGCCGCGAGGAGCTCGCCGCGGTGACGCCGGACCAGGCCTGCGCGCATCCCAACTGGGTGATGGGCCGCAAGATCTCGGTGGATTCGGCGACTCTGATGAACAAGGGCCTGGAGGTGATCGAGGCGCACGTGCTGTTCGGCGCCCCGGCCGCGTGCATCGAGGTGCTGGTGCACCCGCAGAGCCTGGTGCATTCGCTGGTCGAATACGCCGACGGCTCGGTGCTGGCGGAACTGGGCCACCCCGACATGCGCACCGCGCTGGCGTGTGCGCTGGCGTGGCCCGAACGGGTCGAGGCCGGAGTGCCGGCGCTGGACCTGGTCAGCCGCCCGGCCTTGGGTTTCGAAGCGCCCGACACCGCCACCTTCCGCTGCCTGCCGCTGGCCTATGCGGCACTCGCCGCCGGCGGTGACGCTCCGGCCGTGCTCAATGCGGCCAACGAGGTGGCGGTTGCCGCCTTCCTCGCCGGCAGTCTGCCGTTCCTGATGATCGCCGACATCGTCGAGGCGGTGCTGGACGCGCTGCCGTCACAACCCGTCACCGATCTCGAAACCCTGGTTTACCGCGACTTAACGGCGCGCGAGGCGGCGCACCGTATCATCGGCGCCCGTCTGCGCTGCTGAAGCGGCGGCGTGCCAGACTGCAGCGGCGGGCGGTTGCGGACCAGCGGAGCGGCGTGAGCGGATGAGCGAAATTCTGGGTTCTGTGTGGTGGATGATCGTCACCCTCGGGCTGCTGGTGACCTTCCATGAATTCGGTCACTACTGGGTCGCGCGGCGCTGCGGCGTCAAGGTGCTGCGGTTTTCGATCGGCTTCGGCAAGCCGTTGTGGAAGCGCGTCGGCCGCGACGGCACCGAATACGTGATCGCGGCGATCCCGCTGGGCGGCTACGTCAAGATGCTCGACGCCCGCGAGGGCGAGGTGGCCGCCGCCGACCACGCCCACGAGTTCACCGCCAAGCCGGCATGGCAGCGCATCGCCATCGTCGCCGCCGGCCCGGCTTTCAATCTGCTTTTTGCCGTGGCCGCGTTCTGGGCGATGCTGGTGGTGGGCAAACCCGACTACCTGCCGATCATCGGCCAGGCCGACCGGATGGCCGCGGCGGCGGGCGTGGTGGCCGGCGATCGCATCGTGAGCATGGACGGCCGCGCCGTCGGCACCTGGAGCGACGTCGGCCTGGCGCTGGGCGATGCGGCGACCGCGCGCCGCGCGGTGACGCTGGGCGTGCGCACGCCGGCCGGCGCCGAACGGATCCTGACCCTGCCGCTGCAGCAGCTGCCGGCCGGTCTCGGCCCCGATGCCAGCATGCGGCGTATCGGCCTGGTCCCCAAACAGCTGATGATCCCCGCGGTGGTCGGCCAGGTCGAGGCCGGCAGCGCCGCCGCGCGCGCCGGATTCCGTCCCGGCGACCGCGTGCTGGCGATCGGCAGCGAGCCGGTGCGCGACTGGGCCGGGCTGGTGCGGGCGCTGCAGGCGCAGGCAGGGCCGCAGCGGCCACTGACGGTCGCCGTCGAGCGCGACGGCCGGCGCCTGGATCTGGTGGCCACGCCGGTCTACGCGCGGCGCCCGGACGGCAGCTCGGGCTACCTGCTCGGCATCGAGCGCGTCGCGGCCGCTCCCCACTACGACACCGTGCAGCGCAAGGGTCCGCTGGCCGCGATCCCGGCCGCCTTCGCGCAGACCTGGGACCTCGCCGGACAGACCTTCGGCATGCTCGGGCGCATGGTCACCGGCCAGGCCTCGCTGAAGAACATTTCCGGGCCGATCTCGATCGCTCAGTACGCCAACGCCTCGGCCGATCTCGGCGCGGCGTGGTTCCTGTACTTCCTCGGCATCGTCTCGCTGAGCCTGGCGATCATGAACCTGCTGCCGATCCCGATCTTGGACGGCGGGCATCTCGTGTATTACCTTATCGAGTCCATCAAGGGCAGCCCGGTGAGCGAACGGGTCATGGCCGCCGGTCAGTATTTCGGCATGGCCCTGCTGGTCGCGCTGATGGGTCTTGCGTTCTACAACGACCTGTTGCGCCTGGCGTCCTGAGCCGCAGTCCCCTGCCGGCCGGGGAGCCGGCGCCTGCAGTGCTCTGCGGTTCACCCACTGGAAATCCCGATGAAGCGTATTGCCGCCCTGATCCTGCTTGCCTGCCTGACCGCCAAGGCAAACGCCTTCGAACCGTTCGTGGTTTCGGGCATCCGCGTGGACGGGCTGACCCGCATCGCGCCCGGCACCGTGTTCAGCTACCTGCCGGTCGAGCAGGGCGACACCCTCACCGACGCGCGTGCGCAGGAGGCGATCCGCGCCCTGTTCCGCACCGGCTTCTTCAGCGACGTGGCACTGGACCGCCAGGGCAACATTCTCGTGGTCAAGGTGGTCGAGCGGCCGTCGATCGCCAAGATCGACATCCGCGGCAACAAGGACATCAAGACCGAGGAGCTGATGAAGGGCCTCAAGCAGATCGGTCTGGCCGAGGGCGACACCTTCGATCGCCTCGCGCTGGAACGCGTGCAGCAGGAGCTGACGCGGCAGTACTACAACCGCGGCAAGTACAACGTCACCATCGCTCCGCACGTCACCCATCTCGACCGCAACCGCGTCACCATCGACATCGAGATCCGCGAAGGCGAGGCGGCGCGCATCAAGGAAATCAACATCGTCGGCAATACCGCCTACAGCGACAAGCAGATCCGCAGCGATTTCGAGTCCAGCACCAGCAACTGGACCTCGTGGTACTCGCACGACGACCAGTACTCGCGCGAGAAATTCACCGGCGACCTGGAAAAGCTGCAGAACTTCTACCTCGACCGCGGCTACGCCAACTTCGCGATCAACTCGACCGAGGTGGCGATCAGCCCCGACAAGCGCGACATGTACATCGACGCCGACGTGCACGAGGGCCACAAGTACAAGATCGCCGACGTCAAGCTGCTGGGCCGTCTGGTGCTGCCCGAGGATGCGCTGCGCCGGCTGGTCCTGGTCAAGCCCGGCGACACCTTCTCGCGCCGGCGCATCGAGGCCAGCACCAACGCGATCACGCTGGTGCTGTCGAACATCGGCTACGCCTTCGCCAAGGTCACGCCGGTGCCGAAGATCGACAAGGACAAGCGCACCGTCGACCTGACCCTGTTCATCGAACCGGGCCAGCGCGTCTACGTGCGCCGCATCGTGTTCAAGGGCAACAGCACCACCGAGGACGAGGTGATGCGCCGCGAGATGCGCCAGTTCGAGGGCGGCTGGTACTCGCAGGCGGCGATCGACCGCTCCAAGGTGCGCCTGGAGCGCCTCGGCTTCTTCAAGTCGGTGGAGATCAAGAACGAGCGCGTGCCGGGCTCGCCCGACGAGGTGGATCTGCTGGTCAAGGTCGCGGAGGAACCCTCCGGCGCGCTGCAGTTCGGCGTCGGCTATTCGCAGGTGTCCGGCGTGATCGGCAGCTTCTCGGTCTCCGAGCGCAACTTCCTCGGCACCGGCAAGCAGGTGTCGGCGCAGGTGCAGCAGAGTTCGTTCCTCAAGCAGTACAGCCTGAGCTACCTCGATCCCTACTTCACCGACAACGGCGTCAGCCTCGGCTACAACGCCAGCTACACCGAGCTGAACCAGGGCCAGGCGAACATCGCCAGCTACCTGTACAACACCAAGTCGTTCTCGTCCTACCTCGGCATCCCGATTTCCGAAACCGACACCATCAACGTCGGTCTCGGGCTGAGCAGCAACACCATCAACACCTACCCCAACATCACGCCCCAGCCGCTGATCGACTACCAGAACCAGCTCGGCCACCGCACCATCCACTCGTGGACGGCGACCATCTCGTACGCCCACGACACGCGCAACCAGTACTTCACGCCGACCCGCGGCGGCCTGCAGTCGATCTCCGCCGAGATCGCCCTGCCCGGCTCGACCGTGCAGTACTTCAAGCTGTTCGGAGTCAGCAGCAACTACTTCCCGCTCCCGAAGTCGTTCGTGCTGGGCCTGACCGGCAACGTCGGCTACGGCAAGACCTACGGACGCGACAGCGGCCTGGCGTTCCCGTTCTGGCAGAACTACTACGGCGGTGGCGTCACCGACGTGCGCGGCTTCATGGACAACACCCTCGGCCCGCGCCTGAGCGTGCCGGGCTACCTCAATGCCCAGCCGATCGGCGGCGCGTTCAAGGTGCTGGGCCGCGCCGAACTGTTCCTGCCGCTGCCCTTCCTCAAGGACAGCAACACCGCGCGCGTGTCGCTTTTCTACGACACCGGCAACGTGTTCAGCACCTACAACCAGTTCGCCTGGGGCCAGTTGCGCTCGTCGGTCGGCATCGGCCTGCAGTGGCGCGCACCGATCGGACCGATCAACATCAGCTACGCGATGCCGGTCAAATACAACCGGGTCACCGATGCGCCATTCATCGAGCGCTTCCAGTTCACCTTCGGCTCGACGTTCTGAGGCGTTGGCGCCGGCCGTGGCCGGCGCCGCGCGGTCCGGGGAGGCTCCGCGCATGTCCGCAACCGTGTCTCATCGTCTCGATGCGCTGGCGTCGCGCTTCGGCCTCGAGCGCCGCGGCGATGCCGCGACGCCGATCGCCGGCGTCGCCACCCTCGCCGATGCCGGCCCGCAGCAGCTGGCGTTTCTGGCCAACCCGCGTTACGCGCGGCAGCTGGCGTCCACGCGTGCCGGCGCGGTGGTGCTGCGCGCCGAGCAGGCCGACGCCTGCCCCGTCGCGGCGCTGGTCGCCGCCGATCCCTACCTGGCCTTCGCGCGCATCGCGACGCTGTTCGAGTCGCGTCCGGCGCCGGCGCCCGGCGTGCATTCCAGCACGGTGGTCGCGCCCGGCGCGCGGATCAGCGCCAGCGCCAGCATCGGGCCGCTGTGCGTGATCGGGAACGGCGCGGTAATCGGCGACGGCGCCGAACTGGGCCCGCATTGCGTGGTCGGCCCCGACTGCACGGTGGGCGCTCAGTCGCGGCTGGTGGCGCGCGTGACCCTGGTGGAACGCGTCACGCTCGGCCGCCGCGTGCTGGTGCACCCCGGCGCGGTGCTCGGCGCCGACGGCTTCGGCCTCGCCTTCGACAAGGATCACTGGATCAAGGTGCCGCAGCTCGGCGGCGTGCGCATCGGCGACGATTGCGAGATCGGCGCCAATACCACCATCGACCGCGGTGCGCTCGGCGACACCGTGCTCGAGGAGGACGTGCGCCTCGACAACCAGATCCAGATCGCGCACAACGTCTTCATCGGCGCACACACCGCGATGGCGGGCTGCTCCGCGGTGGCCGGCAGCGCACGCGTCGGCCGTCATTGCCTGATCGGCGGCAGCGCCGGCATTCTCGGTCACCTCGAGGTGGCGGACCGGGTTACGATCACCGCCATGAGCCTGGTGACGCATTCCATCCGCGAACCCGGCGAATACTCTTCGGGGACCGCGCTGCAGGACAACCGCCAATGGCGCCGCAACGCCGCGCGCCTGAAGCATCTGGACGAACTCGTGCGCCGCGTGGCGGCGCTGGAAAAGGAAACTCGCGATGACTGAGACTGCCCTCAGCCTGCCCGTGGACGTGAACGCGATCCAGGGCATGCTGCCGCACCGCTACCCGTTCCTGCTGGTCGATCGCGTGATCGCGCTGGAACCGGGGCGCTCGATCACCGCGATCAAGAACGTCACCATCAACGAACCGTATTTCCAGGGCCACTTTCCCGGCCACCCGGTGATGCCGGGGGTGCTGATCATCGAGGCGCTGGCGCAGGCCTCCGGCCTGCTGGTGCAGCTGTCCGGCGATCCGCCGGAACCGACCCAGGGCAGCACCATGCTGTTCTACCTGGTCAAGGTCGACAAGGCGCGTTTCAACCGCACCGTGGTGCCCGGCGACCAGCTGCTGCTCAGGGTGACGCTCAAGCGCATGCTGCGCGGCATGGGCCTGTTCGAGGCCGAGGCGCTGGTCGAGGGCAGCGTCGCCGCCAGCTGCGAGATCATGTGCGCCGGACGCGCCGAATGAGTGGATCGAACGTCCGAGCTGTCCGCAAAGAACGCCAAGGGCGCGAAAAGATTCTTAAAATGGATGTTCTTCGCGAGCTTCGCGTCCTTCGCGGACATCAGCTTTCCGGGACATCACGATGAGCGTGCACCCCGCTGCCATGGTCGATCCCGCCGCACGACTGGCGGCGGGCGTCGAGGTCGGCCCCTACAGCGTGATCAGCGCCGACGTCGAGATCGGCGCCGGCTCCCGGATCGGCGCGCACGTGGTGATCGACGGTCCGACCCGCATCGGCCGCGACAACCGCATCTGGCCGTTCAGCGCGATCGGCGGCGACCCGCAGGACAAGAAGTACCACGGCGAGCGCGGGGAGCTGGTGATCGGCGACCGCAACACCATCCGCGAGTACGTCACCATCAACCGCGGCACCGGCGACGGCGGCGGCGTCACCCGCGTGGGATCGGACAACTGGATCATGGCCTACGTGCACATCGCGCACGATTGCCGCGTCGGTGACCACACCGTGCTGGCCAACAATGCCACCCTCGCCGGGCACGTCGAGGTCGGCGATCACGTGATCCTCGGCGGCTTCGCCGGCGCGCACCAGTTCTGCAAGATCGGCGCGCACGCTTTCGCCGCGATGTACTCGGCGATCAATCGCGACGTGCCGCCGTTCTGCTACGTCGCCGGCCAGTTCGCCGAGCCGCGCGGCGTCAACAGCGAAGGGCTGAAGCGCCGCGGCTTCAGCAGCGAACGCGTCGCCGCGATCAAGCGCGCCTATCGCACCCTGTATATGGCCGGCCTGCCGCTGGCCGAGGCGCGCGCGCGCCTGGCCGAGCAGGCGCAGGAGAGCCCCGACGTCGCCGCCATGCTGGCCTTCATCGAGCGTTCGGAACGCTCGTTGGTGCGCTGAGCACCCTGCCGGGAACGGGTTTCGTCGCGCCGCTCAGGCAGCGGCCGCCAACGCCTCGGCCACCAGATCCTCGAGCACCGGCATGTCCGGGATCACCGCCAGGTCATCGCGCAGCAGCACCTCTTCGCGCACGCCGGGAGGCAGCGCGTGGCCGTCGCCGGTGGGCATCAGCAGATCCGGCGTCAACGTGGTCAGCCGCGGAAATCCCTGCGTCAGCATCGCCAGGAACGGCAGCTTGGGATGGCCGCCCAGCGCCTTGAGCACGGCCACGCGCGCGTGCAGCGCACCCTCGCCGGTGCCGTAGCCGGCCAGCGCCGAGAAGGACACCAGCGGCACGCGCCAGCCGCGCCAGCGAATGCGCCCCAGCAGCCAGGCCGGCGCGCCGGCGACCGGCTCGGGGGTGGCGAAGGTGATCACCTCGGCGACGGTGGCGTTGGGCAGCAGCACGCGAGTGCCGCTGACCGGAATCATGACCCCGCGGATTTCGCGCGGCAGCTCGTTCATGCTTGTCCCCTGCCCAGTTCGGATGCGAGCCGCGCGGCGAGATCGCGCGGCGCGGCGAAGTAGCCAATCAGACCGGCGCCGGCCGCGGCGTCCACCATCGAGCTGACCACGCAGCTCGATGGCTCCTGTCCCCAGACGCGGCCGCCGCGCGCGGCGACGACATGCGCGCCGGCCACGGCATCGCTGGCCATGCCCGACAGGATCAGCGCCAGCACATCGGGTCCGAATGTCTCGGCGACCGCGGTGAAGGTATCGTCGATCGACGGATCGTAGGGGCTGTCCGCGGGCAGCGGCTCGGTCCGCACACGTCCATTGCGCTCGACGCGCAGGCGCTGGCCGCTGGGCACCACCAGCACCTCGCCGTGCCGCAGCGATTCGCCGTCGGCCGCCAGCCGTACCGGCAGCGTGCCGGCCTTGCCCAGCTGCTGCGCCAGCGAGCCGTTGAAGGCGGCATCGAGATGCTGCACCACCAGCAGCGCCGCCGGCAGATCGGCGGGCAGCGCGGCGAGAAACTCGTGCAGTGCCTCGGGGCCGCCGATGGAGGCGCCGATGACCACCACACGCCGCAACAGGGAGCGCGGCTGCGCCAGGTTCATTTCGTGCGACGCCGTCTCGACGTGCGGCGCGATCGCTTCCTCGAACGGAACCAGTTCGAGGCCGCCCAGGCCCACCTCGAACGGCGTCGCCGAGTCCGCGCCGGGCGACACCGGCGCCAGGTAGTCCGCGGCCGGCACGGTCTCGATACCGAACTCGCTGGCCGCACTGGGCGCTACGGCGCGCGCCGGCGGCAACGGTTCGAATCCCTCGGGCAGATCGAACTCGAGCAACCCCCAGTCGGGCGCATCGGCAAACGTCGCGGGCGCGGTCGTCGGCGCGGGCGCGGCGACGGGCGGCAGTTCGTCCATCGGCGCCAGGCTGAAGTCGGCAGCGGCGACCGCGGCAGAAAGCGCGGCGGGCGCATCCACGGCGGGCGCGTCCGGTGCGGCCTGCGCCTGCTCGGCGCTGACGCGCGTCAGCCATGCGTCGATGTCCTCGATCGCTGCCGGCTCGGCTGCGGCCGGCGCCGGCGCGAACGCGCGCGGCGCGGCATCCGCAGCATCCAGCAGCGGCGAGCTCGCCAGCAGCGCGGCGATTTCGTCATCCAGCGCGGCAGGGTCGGCAAGCGGCGCTGCGGGGGACACGGCCACGACGGCCGGCTCGGCTGAAGCCGGCAGCAGCTCGAACAGGGCGGCCAGATCGGCATCGCTGATGAATTCGGCTGCGGGCGCGGCGGACGGCTGCGCCTGCGCGCCGGGCGCCGCCGTGTCGCGGTCGGCGGACTCTGCGGGCGGAAGCGGCGGCGCGATCGGCTGATCCAACGCATCGGAGTCGCTTGGCGCCTGCTCCGCTTCGACCTGCGGCGGCATCGCCGCGCTGACGGGCATCGGCCTGTCGACCGCCGCGACCGGCGACGGTGTTGCGACCGTCACGGGCACATCCACCGCGCGCGCGCCGGCGGGGCGCGGCGGATCGACGTCGGCGCTGCCGAGAATCTTGGCGGCCAGATGGCGCGCCCAGCGCGCCTGATCCCAACCCGACAGGCGACGCGAGGCCTCGGCGTCATTGAACACCAGGCGCTGCCGCGACAGGTCGAGGGCATCGTAGTAGCCCTCGATCGCATCCTCGGCCGCCGGCTCTAGGCTGATCACGACCACCTCGGCACCGCAGCCGGCCACCGCGGCCGGCGTCGTGTGCGCGGCCGAGTCCTCGAGCACGATCCGCGCACCGCGATCCTGCAGCGCCTGTCGCAGACGCGCGCCGAGCGCCGCGTCCTCGAACAGCAGCGCCACTGCGGGAGCGGCGGCGACGGCCTCAGACACGGCGCGGCTCCAGCAGTTCCTGCACGTTGCGCAGCAGCTCGGCTTCCTGGTACGGCTTGCCGAGATAACGTTCGACACCGATCTCCAGCGCGCGCTGGCGGTGCTTTTCGCCGGTGCGCGAGGTGATCATCACGATCGGCACCCGCCTCAGGCGCGGGTCGTTCTTCATGTAGGTGGCGACCTCGTAGCCGTCCATGCGCGGCATCTCGATGTCGAGCAGCATCAGGTCCGGCACGCGTTCCTGCAGCTTCTCGACCGCGTCGAGGCCGTCCTTGGCGGTGATCACGTCGAGGTCGTTGCGCTCGAGCACGCGCGTGGTGACCTTGCGCATGGTGATCGAGTCGTCCACCACCATCACCAGCGGCCGTGCGCGCGGCTCGGCGGGCGGCTCCGGCAGCTGCGGCTCGAACAGTTCCTCGACCGTCTCCGCCTCAGCGCGCTGGCCCAGCGCCGCGCTGCGACGCACCAGCGGCGCGAGGTCGAGAATCATCACGACCGAACCGTCGCCCATGATGGTGGCGCCGAAGATGCCCGGCACCGAACTGATCTGCGGCCCGACCGACTTGACCACGATTTCGCGCGAGCCGACCACGGCGTCGATGCGCACGGCGGCGCGCTGGTCGCCGCTGCGCATCATCAGCAGCGGCAGCTGCGGCTCGTCGCCGATGCGCCCGGCGCCGACGCCCAGCAGGCTGCCGAGATCATGGATGGCGTAGGTCTCGCCGGCGTAGGTGAAGCTGGGCGCATCGAGCAGCAGCCGTGTCGCCAGATCCTCGCGGGCGATGCGCGCCACGCCCTGCACCGAAGTCATCGGCAACGCGTAGACGCTCTCGCCCAGCTTGACCAGGATGGCCTGGGTCACCGCCAGCGTGAACGGCAGCCGGATCGAGAACGTGGTGCCGCGACCGCGCTGGGAGTCGATCACCAGCGTGCCGCCGAGCTGCTTGATCTCGCTGGCGACGACGTCCATGCCGACGCCGCGGCCGGCCAGCTGGGTCACCGTCTCGGCGGTGGAGAAGCCGGTTTCGAGCACGAAGGCGTAGAGGTCGCGATCGGACAACTGCGCGTCCTCGCGCAGCAGCCCGCGTTCGAGCGCCTTGGCGCGGATCGCGTCGCGGTCGAAACCGTGGCCGTCGTCGCTGACGCGGATCACCACTTCGGTCGCCTCGCGGCCGACCTGGATGGTGACCTGGCCCTCCTCCGGCTTGCCGGCGCGCAGGCGCTCGGCCGGGGTCTCGATGCCGTGCGCCAGGGCATTGCGCAGCATGTGCTCGAACGGCGCCTTCATACGCTCGAGCAGGTTGCGGTCCATTTCGCCGTGCGCGCCCTCGACGCGCAGCTGCGCGCGCTTGCCCAGCTCCTGCGCCGCCTGGCGCAGGGTGCGGCGCAGGCTCGGCACCAGCGCATCGAACGGCACCATGCGCGTGCGCATCAGGCCTTCCTGCAGGTCCGAGCTGACGCGCGACTGCTGCAGCAGCAGAGTTTCGGACTGGCGCGTGATGTCGTCGAGCAGGCCCTGGATGGACACCAGGTCGGACACCGACTCGGCCAGTGCGCGCGAGAGCTGCTGCAACTGCGAGAAACGGTCGAGCTCGAGCGGATCGAACGTCGCGCTGCCGGTTTCCTGATGCTCGCGCTGGTAGCGCGCGATGATCTGCGCCTCGGTCTCGATCTCGAGCTTGCGCAACTGCTCGCGCAGGCGGCTGACGGTCTGCTCGAACTCGACCAGGTTGAAGCGGAAGGTGGCGACCTGCTGCTCCAGACGCGAGCGGTAGATCGACACCTCGCCGGCGTAGTTGACCAGCGAATCGAGCAGGTCCGAGCGCACGCGGATCATCTCCTGCGGCGCGCGGATTTCCTCCGGCTCGAGCGGCGGCAGCGGCCGCAGCGGCACCCGCTCGGCGGCAACGGGCGCCTGCGGCTCGACGGCAGCCGTCTGCGCGGTGAATTCGGCGTCCGCGGCCGCAGCCGGCTCGCCCGCCACACCGCGGCCGGCGGCCAGCGCCTCGAAGCGTGCGATCGCCAGCTCCGGCATCGCGATGGCACGATGCTGGGCGATGCGCTGCACCAGCTCGTGCAGGCGGTCGAAGCCGCGCTCGAGCGACTCGATCACCAGCGGCTCGGGCGCGCGCCGGCCTTCGCCGACCGCCTCCAGCAGCGTCTCCATGGCATGCGCCAGATCGCCGATCGGCGCCAGGCCGGCCATGCGCGCGCCGCCCTTGAGGGTATGCAGGTCGCGCTGCAAGCCCGACACCAGTTCGCGCTGATGCGGCGCCGCGCGCAGACCCGCGATCTGGCCGTCGGCGTGATCGAGGATGTCGGCACCTTCCTGCACGAAGATGTCCAGCAGGTCGGCATCGAGATCGGGCAGATCGAGCGCACCGTCCGGCTGCACGTCCTCCGGGAAGGGAGGCAGCGGCAGCGAGGCCGCGAACGCCGCCGGTGCGGACCCGGCGGTCTGCTCCGATGCTTCGCGTGCGTAAGGGTCGGATGCGGCCGGCGCAACCATATCGGCTTCGTCGTCGATCGTTTCGATCGGAGCCGGCTCGGTGTCGGCGGGCTCTTCCGCTGCCGCCTCGGGAACCGCCAGATCGACTGCTTCGACGTGAGCCGGGGTTTCCGCTTCGGCGGCGGCGAACGCAGCGCTGCTCGCGTCGTCTGCCGCTGCGCGCAGCGATTCGGCATCGACCTCATCGACCTCCGCTTCGTCGGCATGCGGGACCACATGCTCGGGCTCGGATGCAGCCGCCCGGGATTCCGACTCGAACGAAGCCATCAGCAGGGCGGTGATGTCGTCTTCCGTGCCCGCTTCGGCAGGCGACGGCGCCGGCACCGCAGCGCTGGTGGCGGTGAATTCGGCCAGCCAGGCGTCGATGCGCGCATCCTCTTCGGCAGCGGCAGCCGCATCCGCAGGCGTCTGCGCCAGCGGCTCGGCTTCGGCTTCCCCGACCTCCTCCGGCAGCAGCTGATCCGCGGCGGAAGCTGCAGCCTCTTCGTGCGGCCGGTCGTAGACCGGGTGCGCCAGCTGCGGCTCCGGCAGCGCGTCGCGCAGGGCGGCGACGCGCGCCGCCAGCGGATCGGAATCCGGCAGCACCGGATTAACCGTGTCGTACTGCGCCATCACCTGTTCGATCAGAACGACGGCGTCCGCAAGGGCGCGCACGCCGTCCGCATCGGGTGTCTGCTCCAGCGCACGCAGTCGCTTGAGGTAGCTCTCGAACGGTGCCAGCACGTGACCGATCACCGGGATGTCCACCATCGCGATGGCGCCGTTGAGCGTATGCATGGCACGCAGCAGCGGCTCGCTGACCGGCTGCGGATCCGTTCCGCACGTGGACAGATAATCGCGCACGGTGGTCAAGTGCTGGACGATCTCGCTGCGCAGGATCTCCAGCAGCACCGGATCGACCGGCGGCAGTACCGGGCCGGCGATGGCGGTTTCCGCCGGCGCGGCCGGTTCCGAAGCGGGCACCACGCCGGCAAGCGTGGCCGCCGGTACCGCGGCAGCGATGGCCGCCTCGTCGCGCGGCCGCGGCACGCGGCGCCTGACCACCCGCTGCACGGTCTCGAACCGCGCCGGCTGCAGGAACTGCTCGACGCTGGCCGGTTCGCCGGCGGCCAGACGATCGGCGGCCTGCATGATCGCCGCCAGCGGAGCGTGCTGTTCGACGTCGCCGCGCAACGCCGCGAGCAGCGCGGGCAGCGCGGCGATCGCGTGCTGCACCAGCGCCTGCACCTTGGCATCGGGCGCGATGCTGTGGTCGAGCACGCGATTGAGCATGTTCTCGACCTTCCAGGCGAACTCGCCCAGGGTCAGCGCGCCGACCAGTCGTCCCGAGCCCTTGAGGGTGTGGAAGGCGCGCCGGATCGGCTTGAGCAGGTCGAGGTTGTCGGCCTGCGCGATCCACGCCGGCACGCTGGCGCCGAGACCGCTGATCTCCTCCTGCACCTCCTCGACGAACACCTCGCGGATCTCGGCGTCGATCTCGTCGGCGGCGGCCTGGAAGCCGGCCGGCGCGGCCGGCTCGCCGACCTGCACCTGCTCTTCGACGACCTCGTCGATTTCGATCCAGTCAGTATCGGTATCGTCAACCGGCGGCGGTGCGGTGGCTTCGGTTTCCGCAAGGCGCAATCCGGCGACATCGCTGGTCGCCGCCGTCTGCGTGCCGGACTGGCCGATCACCAGATCCTGCAGGTCATGCCCGGGCGCGATGCTCACCGACTCGGTCAGCTCGACCGCATCCGGGTGCGGCACCGAGGACGGCGCCTCCACGGCGGGAGCCGGCCGTGCCGCCTGCCACTCGGAGGCGCTGACGGCCGCCGGCTCGCGCAGCGGCGGCAGCGGCCAGTAGCCGAGCGCGGCGAGGCTGCGCTGGGTGACGTCGAGAATGCGTTCGCGGTTGGGGCGCTGCTCGCGCGCGGCCTCCAGGTAGTACTCCACCGACGCCAGCGCATCGGCCAGCAGGTCCATCTGTTCCGCGGTGGGGATGCGGCGGTCGGCAACCAGTTCGTTGTGCACGAAGCGCGCGATGCCGGCCAGCAGTTCGGCCGGCCGCTGCAGGTCGAGCATGCGCAGCGCGCCGCCGATCTCCTCCAGCAGGATCGGAATCTGTTCGACGCGGGCATGATCCCAGGGCGACTCGATGAAGGCGACGATGTCTTCCTTCACCCGGCCCAGGTTGATCGCCGCCTCGCGCGTCACCGCCTCGAGGATGCGCCGCGCTTCGGCCTTGGGCAGCGCAGCGGGGGCGTCCTCGTCCTCGGCACCGAGACGGTCGATGTGGTCGTCCAGCGAGGCTTCGACGTACAGCAGCGCACCGGCCACGTCGAGCAGGGTGCTCTCGTCGGCGGCGCGCGCGCGGCTGGCGATCTCGTTGACGATCTGGCGCTGTTCGTTGACCACCCGCCGCGGCACGCCCAGTCCGAGCATGCCCAGGGTATCGGCGACGCGCCCGAGCACGTCGGCCTGGTTGCCCAGCTGTGCGGGATCACCGCCGGCGTTGCGCAGGAACAGGTCGAGCGCGTCCTTGACCCGCAGCAGATCTTCCTTGATCGCCCTGGCGACGGTGTCGAGCAGGGCGCGGTTCTGGCCCGCCATCGCACCGCGCGCGTGCTCGAGCTCGCGCTGGCTGGGCAGCAGGCGGTCCAGCCGGTAGGTGTGGCGGATGGAATCCAGGCGCACCGAGCCGGGCTTGGACTGGGCGACGTAATAGAGCAGGCTGCGCGCCAGCTCCTCGGCCTCGCCGCGCGCCAGCGCCACCTCGCCCTGCTCGATCAGCGTGCGCATGCAGCGGTCGACGCGGCCGATCAGCTGCTTGACGGCGATGCTGTGTTCTTCCAGCAACCCCTGTTCCAGACCCTCGACCACGCCGGCGGTGATCCACCACAGGCGCCGCCCGGCCACGCTGTAGCACTCGCCGCCGATGGCTTCGAGCACCTGGCGCATCGCGGCCAGATGGGCCGGCGCGCTGCCCTGGTTGCGGAACCACGCCAGCAGCGGCGCCTGGAAGCGTGAGCGCAACGCGGTCAGTGCGCGCTGCTGGGCAGCCGGTGCCTGCGCCGCCGACGCACCCGGCGCATCGGCCGGCAGCGGCGTATTCAGCTCCGGCGTGAACAGCATCGCCTCCGAAACGAGCTTCTCGCCGCGACAGGCGCGCAGGTCGTTGATCAGCGGCAGCAGCACGATCGGTATGTCGCGGTGGCCGCTCTGCAGGCGCTCGAGGTAGTCCGGCATCTGCACCATGCCGCGCATCAGCGCGGCATAGGCCTCGTCCGGCTGGCGCACGCGGCCATCGAGCAGGGCCTGCGCCAGCTGCTCCATGTCCTCGATGACCATCGCCGCGCCGTAGAGCTCGACCATGCGCAGGGTGCCCTGCACCTGGTGCAGGTAGGTCGCGCAGAAGCGCATCTGGCTGGCATCAGCGGGGTCTTCGACATAGACCTCGAGCGCCTGCCGCGCCTGCTTCAGGGTTTCGTCGAGCTCGCCCTTGACCCAGGTCAGCGTGGTGAAGTCGATGTCTTCGTCGAGGCGCATGGCGGATCTCAGCGGTTGCGCAGATAGGCCAGCGTGCCGGGGGCGGCGACGCGGGTCAGCGCGGGGTGACTGAAGCTGGTGACTTCGCCCGCGCCGAGGATCAGCAGGCCGCCCGGCTCGAGCAGCCCGGCCAGTCCGTCCAGCAGCTCGCGGCGGCGTTCGCGCGCGAAGTAGATCAGCACGTTCTGGCAGTAGATCAGGTCGAGTCGCTTCAGCGGCGCGGCGGTGGCGTGCAGCAGGTTGACGCGCGCAAAGCCGACGCGACGGCGCAGGCGCTCGATCGGTGCGAAGGTATCCTCGCCGCCCATCTCGACGTACACGCTGCGGTATTCGAGCGGAATCTCGGCCAGCCGCGCGGCCGGGTACTGTGCGCCGCGCGCCGCCGCCAGCGCCGCATGGCTGACGTCGCTGGCGGTGATGCCGTACATCGGGCCATGGCCGTGCGCGGCCAGCGCATGATCGATGACCATCGCCAGCGACCACGCCTCCTCGCCGCTGGCGCAGCCGACGCTCCAGGCATGCAGGCGCTCCTGACCGGCCGCGATGCGCTCCGGCAGCCAGCGCCGGGCGATCAGGTCCAGCGAGGGCGCATGGCGGAAGAACCGGGTCTCGTGCACGGTCAGACGGTCGACCAGCGTCGCCCATTCGACGGCACCGGCCGCGCCGGCGCTGACGTGGCGGAAGTAGGCCTCGAAGTCGCCGAAGCCGGTCTCGCGCATGCGCGAGCGCACCGCGCCGACCAGGAACGGCTTGCGCGCCGGCGCGACCACCACGCCGGTACGCTGCTCCAGCAGCAGCGCCCAGCGGGCAAACAGTTCCTCGTCCATGCCGGGCAGGGCCATGCCGGGAGTCGTGGGGCCGATCGCCACCGCCATGCGCTTCGCCGCCTCCGCTCAGCGCCGCCCGTCAGCCGGGCAGCTTGAAGTCCGCGACCGAACGGCGCAGGTCGTTGGCCATCTGGGCCAGATTGCCGATCGATTCGGCGGTCTGGCTGGCGCCCGTCGAGGTCTGCGTCGTGATCTCCTGAATCACGTTCATCATCGCCGAGATGTTGGTCGCCGCCGCCGACTGCTGGCGCGCCGCCTCGGAGATGTTCTGAATCAGGTCGGCAAGGTCGCTGGACACCTTTTCGATGTCGCCCAGCGCGGTGCCGGCGTCCTCGGCCAGGCGCGCGCCCGAAACCACCTCGGCGGTGGTCTGCTCCATCGAGCTGACCGCCTCGTTGGTATCGGACTGAATCGTCTGCACCAGGGTCTCGATGCGCTTGGTGGCGTTGGACGAACGCTCGGCCAGTCGCTGCACCTCGTCGGCGACGACCGCGAAACCGCGGCCGGCCTCGCCGGCCGAAGCCGCCTGGATGGCCGCGTTCAGCGCCAGGATGTTGGTCTGCTCGGCGATGTCGTTGATCAGCTCGACGATCGAGCCGATTTCCTGCGAGGACTCGCCGAGGCGCTTGATGCGCTTGGAGGTTTCCTGGATCTGGTCGCGGATCGAGTCCATGCCGGCGATGGTCTGGCGCACGATGCCGGCGCCCTTGCCGGCGATCGCCACCGAGCGCTGCGCCACCTCGGCCGACTCGGCCGAGTTCTTGGACACCTCGTCGATCGACACCGCGATCTCGTTGATCGCCGCGGAAGCCGAGGTGATCTGCTGCGCCTGATGCTCGGCGGCTTCGGCCAGATGCATGGCCGTGGCCTGGGTTTCCTGCGCGGCCGCCGAGACCTGCACGGCCGTCTCGTTGATGGTGGACACCAGGCTGCGCAGCGCTTCGACCGCGAAGTTGACCGAGTCGGCGATGGCGCCGGTGATGTCCTCGGTGACGGTGGCCTTGACGGTCAGGTCGCCTTCGGCCAGCGAACCCATTTCGTCCAGCAGGCGCAGAATCGCCTCCTGGTTGCGCTGGTTCAGGTCGGCGGTGACTTCGTAACGGCGACGCTGGTCGCGCACCAGGGTGAACACCAGCAGCAGCGCGAACAGCACCGCGGCGCCGGCGCCCAGCAGGCCCCACCACACGTTCGGGAACAGGCGCAGGGTCGGCAGCTTGCCCAGGCGAGTGGACACGTCGTTGGCGCGCAGCAGCACGCTCTGCGAATCGACCGATGCCTGGTTGGCGGCGTCCTTGACCTCGATCAGCGTCGGCGCGGCGGCCAGCAGCTTGTTGACCGGATCGGACAGGCTGACCCAGTTCTTGCGGATGTCGGTGAGGATGCGGGTGCCGGCGGCGTCGTTCAGGGCGCGCACGCCCACTTCGGAATTGCCGTCGATCAGGCCCGAGAGGACCGCGCCGTAGAGCTGGGCGTCGCGGGCGAGGCCGTCGGCCGCGGTCTGCGCGGAGTCGCCGCCCTGCAGGATTTCCTGGGTTCGGCGGATCATGCGGTCGGCCAGCAGCATCTGGCGCGCGGCGGTGAAGGTCTGCGCCGCGCTGCCGTTCTTCTGCTGCAGGATGTTGACCACTTCGTCCATGCGCGAGTTGAGCACCGGCATCTGGCTGTCGAAGGTGCCGGCCTGCTGCGCCGAGTTCAGCACCAGCGCCTGGTTGCGCAGGATCTTGCTGAGATCGCCGTCCAGCTGCGCCCAGGACTTGTTCAGTCCGGCCATCGCGCCGGCCACGCCGGCACCGGCGCCGGCGTAACCGGGCATGCCGGTTTCGCGATCGCCGTTGTTGAGCTTCCTGATCAGCGCGTCGATGGTGTTGCGGGTGGCGTCGAGTTCCTTGAAGGAATCGATGTTGCCGCTCGCCGACTCGATCGCGAACTTGGCCGTCTGCTGCGAGAGCACCTGGATCTGCGTGGTGATCTGCGCCGCCTGGCGGTCTTCGCCGTTCTTCTGGTTGAGCAGGAAGAAATCGAACGCCGCAAAACCGATCGCCAGCACCAGCAGGACGATCAGCCCCGTGTAGCCGCGTTCCCTACCGATGGCACCACTGGTCGCACTCATGCTTCACCTCACCCTCGAATCGGACCGCGGCGTGGCTTACATCGCCGCTTGCTGGAAATCCGGCGCTCGCGCCAGACGCGTCATGCTGAATACACCGAGGCGCTGTTCCGCCACCGCCACGTTTTCCTCGACGAACCGCTGCAGGCGCTCGTCGGCTTCACCCTCCGCGCCGGCGCGCTGGTCGAGGGTCAGATTGCGCTGACCCAGCACCTCGTCGACCAGCAGGCCGACGCTGCCGCCCTGCTGGCGCACCAGCAGCACGCGGCTCTGGTCAGTCACCAGTGTGCGCTCGCCGAACAGGAACCCGCCCAGATCGACCACCGGAATCAGATTGCCGCGCACGTTGGCCACGCCCAGCAGCCAGCCGCGGGTGCCGGGCACCGGGGTCAGCGCCGGCGGAGTCAGCAGTTCGTTGACTTCGCTGATGCTGCTGACCAGCAGACGCGTGCCGATGCGAAAGCCGATGCCGCGCCACAGACCCTCGGCCTCGATCTGTTCCGGCATGCCGGCGACGTGGGCCAGACTGAGCCGCTCGTACTCGGCGAGCAGCTCGAAGGGCGGCATGATGGCGATCGCGCTCATCGCGGCCTCACCCGCCACCCGGCAGCAGTTTCTGGATGCGCGCCAGCAGCTCCTTCTCGGCCACCGGCTTGGTGATGAAGTCCTTGGCGCCCTGGCGCAAGCCCCAGACGCGGTCGGTCTCCATCGACTTGGTGGTGATGATCAGGATCGGCACGTGCTGCGTCTCGGCATCGCGACTGAGCGTGCGCGTGGCCTGGAAGCCGTTCATGCCGGGCATGATCACGTCCATGATCACCAGGTCCGGGCGCGCGCGCTTGACCATGGCGATGCCGTCGTCGGCGTTGCCGGCACTGGAAACGCGATGTCCCGCCTTCTCGAGCAGCGTGGTGAACACGCGCACGTCGGTGGGGGAGTCGTCGATGATGAGGATGTGCGCCATGAGGTCCGGGGTCCGCGTCAGCTCGGATGAATGTCGACATGGCGCCGGATGGCGCCGAGCAGCTCTTCGCGGGTGAAGGGCTTGGTCAGGTACTGGTCGGAGCCGCAGATGCGTCCGCGGGCCTTGTCGAACAGGCCGTCCTTCGAGCTGAGCATGATCACCGGAATGGCGCGGAACGCCTGGTTGTTCTTGATCAGCGCGCAGGTCTGGTAGCCGTCGAGGCGCGGCATCATGATGTCGACGAAGATGATGTGCGGCTGCAGATCGGAAATCTTGGCCAGCGCCTCGAAGCCGTCCACCGCGGTGACGACGTCGCAGCCTTCCTTCTTGAGCAGCGTTTCGGCGGTGCGACGGATGGTCTTGGAGTCGTCGATCACCATCACGCGCAACCCGCTGAGGCCGCCCTGCTTCGCGTTCTCTTCCACGTATCCACCCTTGCCACGCCCAGGTCGCGCGGCTGTATATAAAGCAAGTCGCATGCCTCAAGCCGGCGCATTCGATCGGCGCCGGTTCGAGAAGGCTGTTTAACGCGCGTTTATCAACTCTGTCAAGTTCATCCTGCAAGTCCTTGTCCGTCCACACTTCACCAAACTCTGCGGAGCAGACCATGGCCCTGACCGTCGCTGTGCTCATGGATCCCATCGAGCACATCAAGATCCGCAAGGACACTACCTTCGCGCTGCTGCTGGAGGCGCAACGCCGCGGCCATGGCCTGCGCTACCTGCAGCAGGGCGACCTCGCCCTGCGCGACGGCGTGCCATGGGCGCGGCTGGCGCCGCTGACGGTGCGCGACGATGCCGCGCAGTGGTTCGAGCGCGGTGACGCGCAGTGGCAGCCTCTGACCACGGTGGACATGCTGCTGGCGCGCAAGGACCCGCCGCTGGACGCGCAGTTTCTGTACGACACGCTGGTGCTGGAAGCGGCGCAGCGCATCGGCGTGCGCGTGGTCAACGATCCGCGCGCGCTGCGCGACTGCAACGAGAAGCTCTATGCCCTGCAGTTTCCGCAGTGCTGCGCGCCGAGCCTGGTGGCGCGCGACCGCGAGGCGCTGCGGCAGTTCGCCCGCCAGCACGGCGAGGTGGTGCTCAAACCGCTGGACGGCATGGGCGGCCGCGGCATTTTCCGCACCCATGGTCACGATCCCAATCTCAACGTGATCCTGGAAACCCTGGTCGGCGACGACGAGCACTTCGCGCTGGCGCAACGGTTCATTCCCGAGATCCGCGACGGTGACAAGCGGATCCTGGTGGTCGCCGGCGCCGCCGTGCCCTATGCCCTGGCGCGCGTGCCGCAGGGCGACGAGTTCCGCGGCAACCTCGCCGCCGGCGGGCGCGGCGTCGGCGTGCCGCTCAGCGAGCGCGACCGCTGGATCGTCGCCCAGGTCGCGCCGGACCTGCTGCGGCGCGGGCTGATGTTCG
>JAJYMF010000022.1 GCA_021787175.1 Pseudomonadota bacterium
GTGGCATTGCGGGTCGGAAGGCCCGGCCATGTAATTTTGCACGGTAAGAAACGGGAACACGGCCGGGATTTCGGCGATTTCGAGCGAAAATGGCCCGATCGCATTCCGGGTGCGGTATGAGAAGGCAGTTTGCTGCGTGCAATCATGGAATGCAACTGTAATTGGACGCGATGCCCTAGTCTGAGGCGGTGTATTGCACGCAGCAAACCGGGGTGCTAACGCGGGGGATGACATCGCGTGCAAGACAAGCAGCGTCAGGTGGTGCCGCTGTCGAGGCGGGCTGGATGACGTCGTTCCTCTCCAGCCTGGCGCATGACGACCTGGCGCCGGCAACCCTGCGCGGCTACCGCTACGACCTGCGCCACTTCCTCGCCTGGCGCAGCACGGTCCAGGACGCGCCGTTCACGATCGAAGGTTTGGCCGAATACGATTTGATCGCCTACCGCCAGCACATGGTCGCGGCCGGCCGCCGGCCCGCCACGGTCAACCGTCGCCTGGACGCCCTGCGCCGCCTATGCCGCTGGGCGCGCGGGACCGGCGCCTTGAGCGCTGACGCCACGAGCAATGTCCGGCCGATGCGCACCATCCGCAATCGCCAGCCGGTCGGGCTGACGGACGTCGAGAGCCACGCCCTGCTGCGCGCCGCCGGGGCGTCCTCGCACGGCCTGGCCGCCCGGAATTACGCGCTGGTGCAGCTCATGCTGCAGGCCGGGCTGCGGGTCGGCGAGGTCGCGACGCTGCACGTCGGCGACATCACCATGAACGACCGCTCGGGCAGCGTTCGCATCCGCCAGGGCAAAGGGCTCAAGGCACGCGACGTCCCGCTGAACGCGACCGCGCGACGCGCGCTCAAGCAGCATCTCGAGCACCGCCAGGCGCCGGACAGGACCCTGGCGCTGTTCGTCAGCAGCCGCGAGACGGCGATGCCGGTGCGCACCATCCAGTCCGTCATCGCCAGCATCGCCCGCCGTGCCAGGCTGAAGCGGGTTGCAGTTTCGGCGCACACGCTGCGCCACACCTTCGCGCTGGGCTACCTGCGCGACAATCCCGGCAAGCTGCTGGAACTGGCCAGCCTGCTCGGTCACGAATCTATCGACACGACGGCCATCTACACGCGACCATCGCGCGACGATCTCGCGGCCGACCTGGAGCGCTCGCATCTCAATGTCGATGGATGATCCATGGGCCACGGCGACGCCGCCTCGGCACCTGCTCATAGCCGTTGATCCGAGCGAGGACGAGCTCGCGCGGGACTGGAGCCTGTCGTCCGCGGATCTGGCCGTGATCGCCGAATGCCGCAGCGGCGATCATCGTCGCCGCTTCGCCCTGCAGCTCTGCGTCATGCGACGCCATGGCTGTTTTTTGGACGACTACCGCCGGGTGCCGGTCAAGATCGTCAACCACCTGTCCCGCCAGCTCGGCTTGGCGCCGGTGCTGTTCCTTGACCGGCCTGGCCGTGCCCAGACGGAACGAGAGCAGTCGCTGCGCATCCGCCGCTATCTCGGCATCCGCGACTTTGGCCAACAGGCTGCCATCGATCTGCGGCAATGGCTGCGTCCGCGCGCCATCGAAGGCCGTACCGCCGCCGAGCTCCTGCGGCACGCCGAAGACAAGCTGCGCGATTGGCGGGTCATGGTGCCGGCCACGAGCACGCTCGAACGGTTGGTGGGCGCCGAGGTGACGCATGCCACGACCGGTCTGTTCGATATGGTGGCGACGCGGTTGCCGCCGAGCTTGCGTGAGGCGATCGCGCTGCTGGTCGAAGTGCCGGAGGGCGACGCCCGCTCAAGCCTGTTCCGGCTCAAGGACTACCCGAAATCCGCCAACGCCGCGGTGATCAAAGGCGACATCGTTCGTCTTCATCTGATCGAGGAGCTGCTCGGCGCCGACGCCGGGCTGGACGATCTCGATCCGCGGATCGTGCGCCAGCTCGGCCAGCTCGGGCGCCGCTACGACGCCGGCGATCTCCGGCGCTTCGCCAGGCCAAAACGCGACGCGCTGGTCGCCTGCTATCTGGTTGAGGGCCGCAAGACGCTGCTCGACCAGATCGTCGAGATGAACGACCTGTTCCTGACCGCGATGAACCGCAAATCCCGCAACGCCGTCGAGAAGCGCCGCAAGACCCTGCGCCGCCGCTCCCGTGACGGTCTGCACCGCGTGCTCGGCGCGGTTGATGCGCTGGTGACGGCCGACGGCGCGCAAACCGTCGCTGCGTTCCGCGACGGGCAGAACCCACCGGCCCTGATCGAGGCGGCCATTGCCTGCAGGGCCTACGAGCGGCTGGAGGAACGCGGTCATCTCGACGCCATGCTGGCGCGCTACGGCACGCTCCGCCAGTACCTGCCGGCATTCCTCGCCCTGCCGTTCCAGGCGGCGGCCGGACAGGAGCCCCTTCTCGGCGCGGTCGAGATCCTGCGCGCGCTCGATGCCGGCACGCGCGGCGCGCTGACCAAAGACGATCCGTACGGCTTCGTGCAGGCCGATTGGCGGCCCCATCTCATCACGGATGGCAAGCTGGACCGCGCCATCTGGGAAATCTCGCTCGCCTTCGCGGTTCGCGACGCTCTGCGCGCCGGCAGTCTGTTCTTGGCGCAAAGCCGCGACCACGTCTCATTCTGGAACTTGGTCTATGACGACCGGAATTGGCAGCAAGCCCGTGAACAGGCCTACGGGCGTCTCGATCTGCCGCTCGACGGACAAGCGTTCCTGGCCCGGCTGACTGCCGAATTCGACCGCGTGGCACGCGCCGCCGAAGGCGGCATGCCCGGCAACCGCTTCGCCGAAATCCGCGATGGCCGGCTGAAGCTCAAACGGCGCGATGCCATGGCGGTCTCGCGCGCGCTGCACGAACTACGCGCCACTATCAACGCCAGCCTGCCGCGCGTGCGCATCGAAGACCTGCTGCAGGATGTCGACGAATGGTGCGGCTTCACCGGCGCCTTCCAGCCACTCGGCGGTTACGAGCCGCGCGGCGCCAATCCGCACCGCTCGCTGCTGGCCACCCTGATCGCGCACGGCACCAATCTCGGCCTCGCCGCGATGAGCCAGAGTGTCGACAGCCTCACCGCCGAGGCGCTGCAGGACACCAGCCGTTGGTTCTTGCGCGACGCCACGCTCAAGGCGGCCAACACCATTCTGGTCAATCATCATCACGGTCTGAAACTCAGCGCGATCTGGGGCGACGGAAGCCGCTCCTCCTCGGATGGCCAGCGCTTCGCGGTGGAACGCGACAGCCTGCTTGGCAGCGTCTATCCGCGCTATTTCGGCTACTACGACCGCGCGCTTCAGCTCTATACGCACACCTCCGACCAGCACAGCGTCTATGCCACCCAGGCGATCTCGTGCGCCCCGCGCGAGGCCGGCTACGTGCTCGGCGGCATTCTCGACAACGACACCGCCCTGGCAATCCGTGAGCACACCTCCGATACTCACGGCTTCACCGAGCACCTGTTCGGACTTTGCGCGCTCCTCGGCATCGCCTTCCTGCCGCGGCTGAAAGACCTGCCCGACCAGGTGCTCAGCCGCATCGATCGCGACGCCGATTACGGAGTGCTGCAGCCGTTACTGCGCGGCCGCATCAACGTCGACCTCATCCTGGAGCAGTGGGACCAGCTCGTGCGCCTCACCGCGTCGCTGAAGGACCGGCTGACCCCGGCCCACGTCGTCATGCAGCGCCTGGCCAATGCCAACGCGTCGGATCGTCTCGCCGGAGCCCTCACCCAGCTCGGGCGCCTAATGAAGACGCTGCACATCCTGCGATACATCCAGGAAGAGCCGCTGCGCGACGCCATCCAGCTGCAGCTCAACCGTGGCGAGTTCCGCCATATCCTCGCCAAAGCGCTGTTCTTCGCCAACCAGGGCAGCTTCCGCTCCGGTGACTACGAAGAGGTGATGAATAAAGCCAGCTGTCTCAGCCTGCTCTCCAACGCGGTCCTGGTCTGGAACACCGTCCACATCGCCCGCATTGTCGACCAACTCCGCGCCGCCGGCCACGAGGTGAAGGACGAGGACCTGGCCCGCGTGTCACCGCTCGCGCACGCCCACGTCATCCCTAACGGCAGCTACTTCCAGTCCCCACGCCGACGCGCCGAAGCGGCGCCCGAACCCGCCATGGCCTGAGCCAAAGGAGCTATCATGCCGCACTCCGACCCAGTGAACTGGCAGCCGATCAGCGAAATGCCGCTGATCGCGAGCATGATCGACGGCGCCCTGGATGACACGCGCATACATCTCGAGACGCTGACCCGGGCTCGGACGCGCCCGCATGTGCTCGACGACGCCACCATCGACCGGAGCAAGCAGGTTCACGCCGAGCAACTGGAATTCGTGGACATCTACGCACGGCAGATCAACCGCTGGCGAACTGCAAGACCCTCAGCAGACCAGACGCGGGAACTGAACCGGATGGACGGCCAAAACCAGCAACTCCGCACCGTGACCGAGGCCGTCCTCGCGTTGGCAGATGAACTGCGCAAGGGCAGCATCGACCGCATCATGGGCATGAGTGACATCGAACTCGGCCTTCAGGCCCTCCTCGGCAGAGGGTCGGCAAGCCTCCGCTAACCCGCCCCTCAACATTGCGTCCAATACCGCTACCGTGCAAAATTACACCGTTGGGCCTTCCGCCCCAGGCCC
>JAJYMF010000360.1 GCA_021787175.1 Pseudomonadota bacterium
AGACGGTGGGCATGGACCAGGTGGCCCTCGCCATGGAGAACATCAAGCAGGCGAGTCTGCAGAACGTGTCCGGCACCAAACAGGCGGAGACCGCCGCGCACAGCCTGCACGAACTGGGACAGAAGCTCGGTTCCATGATTGGCAGCAAAGCCTGATCAAGCGGAGACGGGTGCACCGCAGCGTAAAGCCATGGCGACGAACAACGGCGAATTCCTGAAACAGCTCCTCGCGACCTTTCGAGTCGAAGCGGACGAGCACATCCAGGCGATGTCCTCGGGGCTGGTGGCGCTGGAAAAGCTGCCGGTGGGGGAGCGGCGCGCGCAAGCCGTCGAGGGTATCTACCGCGAAGCGCACAGCCTCAAGGGTGCGGCCCGTGCGGTGAGCCTCGCGGAAATGGAATCGGTGTGCCATGCGCTGGAGAGTGTGTTCGCGGCGCTGAAGAACAACCGCGTCGGCGCCACGCCGCAGCTGTTCGATCTGCTACACCAAGCGCTGGAGGTGCTGCGCGGGCTTCTCGCCGCGGGAGGCCAGATCAGGACCGGGGAGCAGAAGCAGGCGGTCGAGATGCTGATCCGCCGGCTCGGGGACGCTTTGCAGGATGCGCCCGCTGCAGTGCAGAACGCGCCTTCTCCCGCGTCGGCCGAGCTTGCCGCAATCTCCGATCCGGGCGCGGGGCGGCAGCCTTCCAACCGCGGTGCCGGGACGATACGGGTGCGCACCGCGAAACTCGACTCGGTGATGCGGCAAACGGAGGAGTTGTTTGCGCCGCGGCTGGCGGCGGGCGAGCGGGCGCGCGAGCTGCGGGAGATCAGTGCCGCATTTGCCGCCTGGAAAAAAGAGTTCGCCAGGCTGCGGCCTGCGATGCGGGCGGTGGAACGCTTATTCGGACAACTGCAAGAAAAGGCGAACGCCATCGAAAGCCAGCGGGAACTGAACAAGTTGCTCGAGTATCTGGACACCGAGCCTGCGCGAATGAAAACGTTCGAACACCGGTTGACCAAGCTGCAGGCGTCCGCGGCGCACGATCAGCGCGCACTGAGCGCCATGGTGGACGGCCTGCTGCACGAAGTGAAGGAAATGCACATGCTGCCGTTTTCTTCGCTGCTGGAGGCTTTCCCGCGACTGGTGCGCGGGCTCGCGCGAGAACAGGGCAAGCAGGTGGAACTGGCGATTCGCGGGAGCGAAATTGAAATCGACCGGCGGATTCTCGAGCAGATCAAAGACCCGCTTGTGCATTTATGCAGGAATTGCATCGATCACGGCGTGGAGCAGCCGGCGGTGCGGGAGCAAAAAGGCAAGCCCGTGCAGGCGATGCTCACCATTGCCGTCGCGCACAAGGACGGCAACAAGGTGGAAATCCTGGTCGCCGACGACGGGAGCGGCATCGATGCGGCGAAGGTCAAGGCAGCGGCGGGGCGACTCGGGATAGCGTCCGCGCAGGAACTGGGAGGACTCAATGAGCGCGAGGTGCTGGCGCTGGTGTTCCAGTCCGGTGTCTCCACCAGCCCCATCGTCACCGACCTTTCCGGGCGGGGACTGGGGCTTGCCATCGTGCGCGAGCGGGTCGAGCGGCTGGGCGGTACCGTCGCCCTGGAGACGCAGCCGGACGCAGGCACGAGCTTCCGCATCGTGCTGCCGCTGACGCTGGCCACGTTCAGGGGCGTGCTGGTGCGCGCCGGCGATCGGATGTTCATCATTCCGGCAGTGGGCGTGGAGCGGGTGGCGCTGGTGACGGCGAAGGATATCCGGACGGTGGAGAACCGCGAAACGATCGCGCTCGACGCGCAGGCGCTGTCGCTGGTCCATTTGGCCGACGTGCTGGAAATTCCGCGTGCGCCGAGCGAGTCTGCGGACAACGCACATGTGGTCGTGCTCGCCCTGGGCATCGATCGCGTCGCGTTCCGGGTCGATGCGGTGCTGGCGGAGCAGGAGGTGCTGGTCAAGGGGCTCGGGCCGCAACTCAAGCGCGTGCGCAACCTAGGCGGCGCGAGCGTCTTGGGGTCGGGCCAGGTGGTACCGGTCCTAAGTGTGCCCGATCTGATGCAGTCGGCGATGCGGACGGCGGCAAGCCTGCTCGCAAGCGTCAGCGGCGAGCAGCGCGCGCCCGCGGCGAAGCGCTCTATCCTGGTCGCCGAGGATTCGATCACTTCGAGAGCGTTGCTGAAGAACATATTGGAATCGGCGGGGTACGACGTGACCACCGCAGTCGATGGGCTTGATGCCTACACCGCGCTCAAGGCCGGGACGTTCGATCTGCTCGTGTCCGACGTGGAAATGCCGCGCATGGACGGCTTCGATCTGACGGCGAAGGTACGCTCGGACCGGCGGCTCTCGGGGCTGCCCGTGGTACTGGTGACGGCGCTGGAATCGCGCGAGCACCGCGAGCGCGGCATCGACGCCGGCGCCAACGCCTACATCGTCAAGAGCAGTTTCGACCAGAGCAATCTGCTGCAAGTCATCGGGCGCTTGATATGAGTGCGCACGCTGCTGGGCCCAAGATCAAAGTCCTGGTGGTGGAAGATTCGGCCGTGGTGCGCGAGTTTCTCGTTCACATTCTCGGCGCCGATCCCGGCATCGAAGTCATCGGCACGGCGAACGACGGCGAGCAGGCGCTCGCCGCCGTCGCGCGCCAACGGCCCGACGTCATCACCATGGACATTCATATGCCCAGACTCGACGGCTTGGAGGCGACACGCCGGATCATGGAAACGCACCCCACGCCTATCGTCATCGTCAGCGGGAGCACCGATCCGCGCGAAGTCGCGACGACGTTTCGCGCCATGGAGGCGGGTGCAGTCGCCGTTTTGCGCCGGCCGGCGGGCATCGGTCATCCGGACCACGAAGCCAGCGTCGGCGAGCTGGTGCGGACGGTGAAGCTGATGTCCGAGGTCAAGGTGGTCAGGCGCTGGCCCAAGGCGGGGCGCCAGCCGGGGGCTGCGCGTCCGGGGGAAGCGAATGGTGTGCAGTTCGAGGCGAAAGTAAAGGTCATCGCCATCGGCGCCTCCACCGGCGGCCCGCCGGTGCTGCAAACCATTCTCGCGGCGCTGCCGCAGGATTTCCCGGTGCCGGTACTGATCGTGCAGCACATGGCGGCCGGGTTCACGCAGGGGTTCGTGCAGTGGCTGGCGCAAACGTCCAGCTTGCCGATCCATCTCGCCGCGCACGATGAGACAGTCCGTCCGGGTCATGCGTATGTGGCCCCCGATGAATTCCAGATGCGGGTGGAGCGGGGCGGAAGAATCGTGCTGAAGCAAGACGAGCCCGAGAACGGCTTGCGTCCCTCGGTTTCCTATCTTCTGCGTTCGGTGGCCGAAGTCTACGGACGCGATGCGGTAGCCGGCCTGCTCACCGGCATGGGACACGACGGCGCCGTGGAATTGAAGCTATTGAAGGATAAAGGCGCGGTTACCTTCGCCCAGGACAAGGAAAGTTCCGTGGTGCACGGCATGCCCGGCGCCGCGATCAAGCTCGATGCGGCGACGTTGGTTCTCCCGCCGGAGAAAATCGCCGCAACGCTGGCCAGTCTGGCGAAGTACGGGAAGTAATTGGGAGCGGTTTATGAACACCAACCAGAAAACCAACGGCAAGGTGGAGATTCTCATCGCCGAAGACAGTCCGACCCAGGCGGCGCGACTGGCGCACCTGCTCGAGGAGCACGGCTACTCGGTGACGGTCGCCGCCAATGGCCGCGAGGCGCTCGCCTTGTTCGAGCGGCGCAGGCCTACCCTGGTGATCAGCGACATCGTGATGCCCGAGCTCGACGGCTACGGCCTGTGCAAGGCGATCAAGGCCGACAAGAAGCTGAAGGACATCCCGGTGATGCTGGTGACCACGCTCGCCGATCCGCAGGACGTGATCCGCGGCCTTGCGTGCGGCGCGGACAATTTCCTGCGCAAGCCCTACGACGAGCGCCACCTGCTGTCGCGCATCGACTACCTGCTGATGAACCTCGAGCTGCGCAAGAACCAGAAGATGCGGATGGGCATGGAGATCAACCTGGGAGGTCAGAAGCATTTCATCAGTTCCGAGCGGCAGCAGATTCTCGATCTCCTGATTTCGACCTACGAGCAGGCGGTCGAGATCAACAGCGAGCTCAGGCAGCGCGAACAGGAGCTGGCGCATTCCAACGAGGTGCTCAATGCGCTGTACCGCATCGCCAAAGGTCTCAATCGGGCCGGCAGCGAACGCGAGGTGGCGGAAGCGGTGCTCGAGCGGGCGCTGGAGCTGCCCGGGATCCAGGCCGGCTGGATTTCTCTGCGGGAAGGCGAGTCCGGCTTCAGGCTGGCCGCCGCGCGCAACCTGCCGCCGGCACTCGCGGCGCCCGGCGCCATGGAGGGCGATTGCAGCTGCCGCCGCCGGCTAAACGCGGGCGAACTCGACCACGTAACCAACATCATGGAATGCGAACGCCTCGGCAAGGCGACAGGCGACACGCGCGGGTTGCGCTGCCACGCCAGCGTTCCATTATGGCTCGGTGAGCGGACGCTCGGCGTGATGAATCTGGTCGGGCCGGAAAAGGGACTGTTCAATGAGGGCGAACTGAAAGTCCTGTACGGTATCGGCAATCAGGTTGCGGTGGCGCTCGAGCGGGCACGATTGCGCGAGCATTTGGAA